>DATAGA010000509.1:0-3905 GCA_036257215.1 Myxococcota bacterium | reverse complement strand
CCGGGCCGCCTCGCGCGGGTCCCAGCCGAGCCCGCGGTAGAGCGAGCGCTTCATGCCGCGCACCGCGAGCGGCGCCGCCTCCGCGATCGCCTCGGCGCGCCGGCGCGCCGCCGCCGCGACCTCGTCCGCGGCGACGGCCTCGTGGACGAGCCCCATCGCGGCCGCTTCCGAGCCGGAGAGCAGCCGGCCCGTGAGGAGCAGGTCCACCGCGTGAGGGACGCCGACGAGGCGCGGCAGCAGGTAGCTCACCGCCATGCCGGAGTGGAAGCCGAGACGCGCGAAGTTGGCGCCGTAGCGGGCGTCGCGGTTCGCCACGCGCAGGTCGCAGACGAGCGCGAGGCCGAGCCCGCCGCCGACCGCGTGACCGTTCATCGCCGCGATCGTCGGCACCTCGACCTCCGTCACGTCGAGGAACGCCTCGTAGCTCGCGAAGCTGCGCTCGTGGGGGAGGACCGGGGACGCGGCGTCCCGGGCGGGTTCGCCCGCGGCCGGTGCGCCCTCGCGCGCGCGCGCTCCCGACGCGGCTCCCGCGCCCGGCCCGGACGGCGCCCGGAAGTCGGCCCCGGCGCAGAAGCTCGAGCCGCGCCCGGTGATCACCAGGCAGCGCAGCTCGCGCTCCGCGCGCGCCCGCGCGACGCAGGCGCGGAACCGCGCCATCACGTCCGGCGTCATGCTGTTGCGGTTCTCCGGGCGGTTCAGGGTCAGCGTCGCGATCCGCCCGTCGCTCTCGTAGAGGACGCTGGTGTCGTCCATCCGCTCCCTCCGTCCGGCCGCGAAACGTGGGTTCGCGACCGGCGGCGGATGGTAGACTGCCCCCGCGGGAGGGGTCACGCATGGGCCACATCGCCGTCGCGGTTTCGATCGCTGTCGCGGGATTCGTGGCGCTCGCGCCGCCGGCCCGCGCGGACGAGCCCTGCCAGTCGCCCTACGTGCAGAAGCTCGTGGGACAGGAGGACTTCGTCTACGTCTGGACCCTCGGCATCCCGGGCGTCGGCGACGGCTCGGACAAGCTCGTCACGATCGGGGCGAACCCCGCGCGCGCCGACTACGGGAAGGTCGTCGCGTCGGTCTCGGTGGGCGGGCGTCACGAGGCGCACCACGCCGGGTTCACGGACGACCGGCGTCACCTGTGGGCCGGCGGCCTCGACAGCAGCGCGATCTTCGTGTTCGACCTCGCTTCGGATCCGGCGAAGCCGCGCCTCCTGAAGACGATCTCGGACTTCGCCGAACGCTCGGGCGGCGTCGTGGGCCCTCACACGTTCTACCCGATTCCGGGGCGCATGCTGATCAGCGGCCTCTCGAACGCGAAGGACCTCGGCGGCAAGAGCGCGCTCGTCGAGTACGCGAACGACGGCAGCTATTTGCGCACCATCTGGATGCCGGCCGGCGCGGAGTACGGCTACGACGTCCGCATCAACCCGCACTTGAACCGCATGCTGACGTCCTCCTTCACCGGCAAGAAGAACTACATGCGCCCGCTCGGCGAGCTGCTGAAGGACGCCGAAGCGATGAAGCAGTTCGGGAACACGATGGTGGTGTGGGACTTCCACGCCCGGAAGCCGCTCCAGACCCTCGAGGTGCCCGGCGCTCCGCTCGAGATCCGCTGGGCGACCGACCCCCGCCACGAGTACGCGTTCACGACGACGGCGCTGACTTCCAAGATCTGGGGGATCTTCCGCAAGGGCGACGGCAGCTTCGAGGCCGTCGCCGTGGCGGACGTCGGCGACCCCGGGAAGGTCCCGCTCCCCGTCGACATCACGTTCTCTTCGGACGACCGCTACCTGTTCGTCGACACCTTCATGGACGGCAGCGTGCGCGTCTACGACGTGGCGGACCCGCGCGCGCCGAAGCTCGTGCACGAGCGGCGCATCGGCAGCCAGGTGAACATGGTGTCGCAGTCATGGGACGGGAAGCGCCTGTATTTCACGAGCTCGTTGCTCGCGAACTGGGACGGCATCGGCGGCGACGACGAGCAGTTCCTGCGCGCCTTCGGCTGGGACGGGACGTCGCTCACGCCGACGTTCTCGGTCGACTTCCGCGCGGCGGGCCTCGGGCGCCCGCACATCATGCACCTCGGCAGCATGGGCCTCGCTGCGGCGCGCGGCGGCGATGCAGCACCCGGTCCGGCCCGGTGACGCACCGCCGTCTGCGCGCGGGCGCGCTCGTCGCCGCGCTCTCCCTGGTCGTTCTCGCCTCCGGCCGCGGCGTGGCGCACGAGGGCGACGACGTCGCGGCGGCGTCCCCGGTCGCGCCGCGTTTCGATCCGCCCGCCCCGGGCACGTACGAGCTGCCGCCCATCCTAGAGCTCGCGCCGCACGAGCTCCTGGACCCGAAGGGCGAGCACGCGCCGCTGCTCGGCCTCCAGCCGGGCGAGGCCGCGCTCGTCTCGTTCGTGTACCTCGGCTGCGCGGACCAGTGCCCCATGGCGACGGCGGTGCTCCAGCAGGTGGACCGGCGCATCTCCGAGCGGCCCGAGCTCGCCGGCCGCGTCGTGCTCGTCACGGTCAGCTTCGACCCGGCGCGCGATCGGCCCGAGCAGATGGGCCGCCTCGCGCGCGCGCTCGCGCCCCGCGGCCGCTGGCGCTTCCTCACGGCGCCCGACCCGACGACGCTGGCGCCGGTGCTCGAGGACTTCGGCCAGGACGCCGAAGAGCTCGTCGCCGGCGCCGTCCCGGGCGCGCGCTTCTCCCACGTGATGAAGGTGTTCCTGGTCGACGGCGACAGCCGGGTGCGCAACGTCTACAGCGCGGGCTTCCTCGACGCGCGCGTGCTCGTGAACGACCTCCTCACCGTGATCGAGGAGCGCTAGCTCACGCGCCCCGCCGGCGTGCCTCCATCTCCTCGAGCGTGCGCGGCCAGTCCTCCGTCAGGAGCCGCGAGAGCGCGCGGTCCGCGAGCAGCCGCCCGCCCGTCTGGCAGCGCGCGCAGTAGTTGCTCTCGTTCTCCCCGCGCACGATGCGCTGCACGGGGGCGCCGCAGTCGGGACAGGGCTCGCGGTGACGGCCGTGGACGGCCATGCCTTCGCGGAAGGCGGTCACCTTCTCGGGGAAGCCTTCTCCGACCTCCCGGCGCAGCCGCTCGGTCCACTCGCGCAGCGTCGCCCGCGTCGCCTCGTAGAGGCGCTCCACCTCGGACGCGTCGAGGTTCGTCGTGAGCTGGAGCGGCGAGAGCCGCGCGCGGTGGAGGATCTCGTCGGAGTAGGCGTTGCCGATGCCGGAGAAGAGCGTCGGGTCGGTGAGCGCGCGCTTGAGCGTGTGGCGCTCGCGCGTGAGCGCCGCGGCGAAGGCACCGAGCGATGCGGCCTCCACCTCGAGGCCGCCGCGGTCGTGCTCCGCCAGGCCGGCGGCTCCCTGCACGACGTGCAGGGTCGCGCGCTTCTTGGGGCTCGCCTCGGTGAGGAGCAGCGTTCCGTGCTCGAAGTCGAACGCCGCGTGGGCGCGCTTCGCCGGGAGCGCCACGTCCTTGGGCCGCCAGCGCAGGCGCCCCGCGATCATGAGGTGGAGCACCAGGTAGAGCTCGCCCTCGAGCGCGAGCACGATGCGCTTCCCGAGCCGGGCGACGCCGACCGCGCGCCGGCCGAATGCCGCCGAGAGCGGCGGCTCCACGGTCCGGAGCAGCGACGCGCTCGCGAGTCGCACCCGCTCGAGCCGTCGCCCGACCACGTGGCGCTCGAGCGCCTCCACGTACACGGTGACGTCGGGCAGCTCCGGCACTCCGAAAGCGTAGACCGTCCTGGAGTGGGTCCCGTTCAGGCGGCGACGCCCGGGCCGAACAGGACGCGGGCGCCGAGCAGGCGGTGGTCGAGGCCGGCGGCGCGGTCGAGCCGGGCGAGCGGCGGCGGGAGCTCGACGCGGACCTTCACCTCGGCGCTCTTCGCGCCGGCGGGCGCGAGGGCTCGCTCCCAC
>DATAGA010000505.1:0-2120 GCA_036257215.1 Myxococcota bacterium | reverse complement strand
GGGTGGCGCTCCTTCACCTTGCGCACGAGGTCGGCGAGGTGGCGCGTCGTGGCGAGCGTCGGGCCGCGCCCGGAGAGCACCATGCAGTAGCGCGTCGCCCCGGCTGCCGCGGCGCGCGCGGCCTCGGCGAGGATCTCTTCCTCGCTCTTCATCGGGTACTTGCGGATCGCGGACGTGGACACCTTCGACTGCGAGCAGTAGCCGCAGTCCTCGGGGCAGAGGCCGTTCTGCACGTTGTTGAGCACGTGCACCATCACCTTGCGGCCGAAGTGGCGCTCGCGCGGGACGTAGGCGGCGTGGAGCAGGGGGAGGAGCGCGACGTCGGGCGCGTCGAGGAGGCGCAGGCACTCGTCGGCGCTCGGAGGCTCGTCGCGCAGCGCGCGCTCGGCGAGGCGGGTGTACGGCTCGAGCATGGAGGTCCTCCCGGCTGGTCAGCCTAGGAGGCGCGGGCGGGGGCCGTCAACCGAACGGTGAACGCGGGTTGACAGTGGTTCCCCTGCGGGGAGCCCCTAGAATCGCCCCGTGCCCCGCGCCCGCAGCGTCTTCGTCTGCTCCGAGTGCGGCGCCCAGCAGCCGCGCTGGCTCGGGCGCTGCCCCGGGTGCGGCGTGTTCGACAGCCTGGTCGAGGAGCCGGTCGGCGAGCCGTCCGAGGCGGGGCGGCCGGCGGACCTCCTCGGCGCAGACCCGAAGCCCGGGGCGTCGAAGCCGGTTCCGCTGCGCGAGGTCGACGCGACCGCGGCGCCGCGCGTTGCGACCGGGGTGGGCGAGGTCGACCGAGTCCTCGGCGGCGGCCTCGTGCCCGGCTCGGTCGTCCTCCTCGGCGGCGAGCCGGGCATCGGGAAGTCGACGCTCTCGCTCCAGCTCGCCTGCGGGCTCGCGCGCGCGGGCGCCGCGGTCCTCTACGTGACCGGCGAGGAGAGCCTCGAGCAGGTGCGGCTGCGCGCCGAGCGCCTCGGCGAGATCCCGCCGCGCGTGCTCGCGCTCTCGGAGACGCGCGTCGAGGCGCTGGCCGAGCCGTGGCGCACGCTGCGCCCGCGGCTCGTCCTCGTCGACTCGATCCAGACGCTGCGCACCGCCCGGGTCATGAGCGCGCCCGGCTCGGTGGCGCAGGTGCGCGAGAGCGCGGCGCTCCTCGCGAGCGCCGCGAAGGCCGACGGCGCGGCGCTCCTCCTCGTCGGCCACGTGACGAAGGAAGGCCTCCTCGCCGGCCCGCGCGTGCTCGAGCACCTCGTGGACGTGGTGCTCACGTTCGAGGGCGACCGCGAGCACGCGTTCCGCGTGCTCCGCGCGAACAAGAACCGCTTCGGCTCGACCCACGAGGTCGGCGTCTTCCACATGGGAGCGGCCGGGCTCGAAGAGGTGCCGAATCCGTCGGAGCTCTTCCTCGCGGAGCGGCGCGGCGACGCGCCGGGCAGCTGCGTCGTGCCCGTCCTCGAGGGCTCGCGCCCGATCCTGCTCGAGCTCCAGGCGCTCGTCGCGCCCGCGGGCTACGGCACCGCGCGGCGCACGTGCCTCGGCGTCGACGACGGGCGCGTCGCGCTGCTCCTCGCGGTGCTCGACCGACGCAGCGACGTCGACCTCGTCGGACGCGACGTCTACGTGAACGTGACGGGCGGAGTTCGCGTCACGGAGACGGCGGCCGACCTCGGCGTCGCGCTCGCGCTCGCGTCGAGTCGGCTCGACGTCCCGCTCCCGGCCGACACGGCGGCCTGCGGCGAGGTCGGACTCGGCGGCGAGGTGCGGCGCGTAGCGCGGCTCGACCTGCGGCTGCGCGAGGCGGCGCGGCTCGGCTTCCGACGCGTGCTCGCGCCCGCCGGCGCGCCCACGCCCGCCGGTTTCGACGTGCAGGTCGTCCCCGTTTCGAGCTTGGCAGACGCGGTCGCGTGGCTGCGCGCGCAGCGCGCCGGGGAGCCGCGTGAGCGCGCGTACGCGGACCCGTGAACAGCGCTCAAACTCCCGATCTCCGAGGGCTTTTCCCGTCTCGGGGCATTGTGGGCCGGCGTCGCCGCGCGCTAGATTCGCAGCGGCATGGAGAGCGGCCCCCCCGCGCCTGCGCTCGCGCAGCTCGACGACGTCCTCGCGCAGGTCGAGCGCGCCATGCGCGAGCAGCTCGCGTCGGA
>DATAGA010000491.1:0-3094 GCA_036257215.1 Myxococcota bacterium | reverse complement strand
CCGCCGCGGTGCACGCCGCCCAGTACGCGCCGGAGCGCGCCGTCTCGACGCGCACCATCAGCTCCGCGCAACGGTGCTTGATCGCCTGGAACGAGCCGATCGTTCGCCCGAACTGGACGCGGGAGCCCGCGTAGGCGACGGCGAGGTCGAGGCAGCGCTGGGCGCCGCCCACCTGCTCCGCCGCGAGCGCGACGCGCGCGCGGTCGAGCGTGCGCTCGAGCGCGGCGCCGCCCGCACCCTCGTCGCCGAGGAGAGCCGCCGCGGGCGCGCGCACGCTGCGCAGCTCGACCCGCGCGAGCCGCCGCGTCCGGTCGAGCGTGGGACGCTGCGCGCGCGAGAGGCCCGCCGCGTCGGCCGGCAGCGCGAAGAGGCTCACGCCCGCCTCGCCTTCGCTTCCCGGGGCACGCGCCGCCACGACGAGGAGATCCGCGGCGTGGCCGTCGAGCACGTCCGGAAAGACGCCGTCGAGCTCGAAGTCGCCGCGCGGGCCGCCGACGCGCCGCGCGAGCGCTGCGACCGCTTCGGCGCCGACGCCCGGCCCCGCGCCCGCCCACGCGAGCGTCGCGACGGCCCCGCCCTCGGCGACGGGCCGGAGATGCTCCGCCTGCTGCGCCTCGCTTCCGGCCTCGAGCACAGCAGCGGCGCCGAGGCAGACCGTGGCGAAGAAGGGCGCGCACAGCAGCGCCTCGCCCATCGGCTCGAGCAGGGCGGTCAGCTCGATCGGGCCGAGGCCCAGGCCGCCGCACGCCTCCGGGATCGCGAGCGCCGTCCAGCCGAGCTCCGTGCCGATCCGCTTCCAGGTAGCGGCGTCGAAGCCCGCCTCGCTCTCCATCGCGGCGCGCACGCGCTCCGAGCTCGACTGCTCGGCGAGGAACGCCCGCGCGGTGGCGCGCAGCTCCTCCTGCTCCTCGGTGAACGCGAACCGCACCGACCGCGAACCTCCCGACTACGAGCGCGCCCCGGGACTCGTCATGGGCGTTCCTTCTCGGATCAGATAGCCGCGGTCCGCGGGCTGCGCCCGCGGCTCCGCGGCTAGCTCCCGTAGACCTTCTGCGCCGGCACCGCCTTCGCGAGGAGGTCGCGCACGACCGCTCCGACCTCGTCCGGCGCGAAGCGAGCGCCCTTGTCGACGCGCGGCCCCGTGCGCCAGCCGTCGGCGACGGCGATCGAGCCGCCGGCGACCTCGAAGACCTGGCCCGTGACCGCGCGCGACTCGGCGCTCCCGAGCCAGACGACGAGCGGCGAGACGTTGGCGGGGTCCATCGCGTCGAACCCGTGCTCGGGCTTGCGCATCATCTCGGCGAACGGGCCTTCCGTCATGCGCGTGCGCGCCGACGGCGCGATCGCGTTGGCGGTGATGCCGTAGCGGCCGAGCTCCACGGCCTGCACGAGCGTGAGCGCGGCGATGCCGGCCTTGGCGGCGGCGTACGCGCTCTGGCCGACGCTCCCCTGAAGGCCGGCGCCCGAGCTCGTGTTCAGGATGCGCGCGTCGACGGCGCGGCCGGCCTTGGACTCGGCGCGCCAGTGGTCGCACGCCCGGCGCGACACGCAGTAGTGGCCGCGCAGGTGAACGCGCACGACGGCGTCCCACTCCTCCTCGGAGCAGCTCACGAACATGCGGTCGCGCACGAAGCCGGCGTTGTTCACGACGACGTCGAGCCGGCCGAACGCGTCGACGGCCGCGGCGACGAGGCGGCCCGCCTGCTCGAAGTCCGCGACGTCCGAGGCGTCCACGACCGCCTGCCCGCCGCCCGCGCGGATCTCCTCCACCACCTCCTGCGAGGGCGTGCGGTCGCCGCCGCTCCCGTCCGACGCCACGCCGAGGTCGTTCACCACGACGCGCGCGCCCTCGCGCGCGAACGCGAGCGCGTGGGCGCGCCCGAGGCCGCGCCCGGCCCCGGTCACGATCACCACACGTCCCTCGCAGAGTCCCGCCATCGCTAGAGCCGCTCCAGGATCGTCACGTTCGCCTGCCCGCCGCCCTCGCACATCGTCTGCAGCCCGTAGCGGCCGCCGGTGCGCTCGAGCTCGGAGAGCAGCGTCGCCATCAGCCGGCCGCCGGTCGCGCCGATCGGGTGACCGAGCGCGATGGCGCCGCCGTTCACGTTGACCTTGGAGAGATCCGCGCCGAGCTCCTTCTGCCAGGCGAGCACGACGGAGGCGAAGGCCTCGTTGATCTCGACGAGCGCGATGTCGTCGAGCTTCATGCCGGCCTTGTCGAGCGCGTAGCGCGTCGCCGGGATCGGCGCGGTCAGCATGTAGACCGGATCGTCGGCGCGCACGGAGAGGTGATGGACGCGCGCGCGCGGCTCGAGCCCGTGCTCCTTCACCGCGCGCTCCGACGCGACGAGCAGCGCCGATGCGCCGTCCGAGATCTGGCTCGACACGGCCGCCGTGAGGCGACCGCCCGGCGCGAGCGGCTGCAGCTTCGCCATTTTCTCGAGGCTCGTGTCGCGGCGCGGGCCCTCGTCGTTGCGCACCTCGCCGAGCGGCGCGATCTCCTTCTCGAAGCGGCCCTCGTCGATGGCGCGCACGGCGCGCCGGTGGCTCTCGAGCGCGAACGCCTCCATGTCCTCGCGCGAGATGCCCCACTTCTCCGCGATCATCTCCGCGCCGCGGAACTGGGAGATCTCCTGCGCGCCGTAGCGCGCGGCCCAGCCCTTCGAGCCGGCGAACGGGTTCTCGAAGCCCATCGGCTGCGCGAGCGTCATCGCCGACGAGATCGGGATCATGCTCATGTTCTGGACGCCGCCGGCGACGACGAGGTCCGACGTCCCGCTCATCACCGCCTGGGCGGCGAAGTGGACGGCCTGCTGCGACGAGCCGCACTGGCGGTCGATCGTCACGCCAGGGACGTGCTCGGGCAGCCCGGCGGCGAGCCAGCACGTGCGCGCGACGTCGCCCGCCTGCGGCCCGATCGTGTCGCAGCAGCCGAACACGACGTCTTCGACCGCGGCCGGGTCGATCCCGGTGCGATCGACCAGCGCGCGCAGCACGTGCGCGCCGAGATCCGCCGGGTGCACCGTCGACAACCCACCCCCGCGCCGCCCGACCGGGCTGCGCACTGCATCCACGATGTACGCCTCTGCCATTT
>DATAGA010000485.1:0-3636 GCA_036257215.1 Myxococcota bacterium | reverse complement strand
GACCTACATGGAGCTGCTCGAGGAGGCGGTGGCGGAGCTGCGCGGCGCGGCGCGGCCGCCCGTCGTCGACCCCGAGATCCGGCTCCCCGTCGCGGCGCGCCTGCCCGACGCGTACGTGCCCGAGGTCAGCCAGCGGCTCGTGCTCTACAAGCGCCTCGCCGGCGCGCCCGACGAGGACGCGGTGGAGCAGATCCGCGGCGAGCTGCTCGACCGCTACGGCCCGCTGCCGGCGGAGGCGGAGAACCTGCTCGAGGTGATCCGGCTGAAGCTCCTCGCGCGCGACCTCGCCGTCGCGGGCGTCGACTACGCGGACGGCTGCGTCGTCGTGCGCACGGCCGCGGGCTCGAACGTCGACCCGGCGCGCCTCGTGGACCTCCTGAACGACCGCTCGACCGGCGTGCGGCTCGGCGAGGGCCAACGCATCCTCGCGTCGGCCCCCGACACCGCCGCCGCCGCGCTCTTCGCGCGCGCGCGCTGGCTGCTCGAGCGCCTCGCGCGGCCGCGCTCCGCGAGCCCTGCCGCAGCGCCGCCCTGCTAGGTTGCGGACCCGTGAGCTCCGACGCCGTCCTCGACGCGCGAGCGCGCGAACACAGCCTCGACCGGCTCGAGGCCGAGGCGTTCGACCTCGCGATCGTCGGCGGCGGGATCGGCGGGGCCGGACTCGCGCGCGAGGCCGCTCGGCGCGGGCTGCGGGTGGCGCTGCTCGAGGCCGAGGACTTCGCCGCCGGCACCTCGAGCCGCTCCTCGAAGTTGATCCACGGGGGCCTGCGCTACCTCGCGCTCGGCGACGTCGCGCTCGTGCGGACCACCGCGCTCGAGCGCAAGGCCGTGCACCGGATCGCGCCGCACCTCGCGGAGCCGCGCTGGATGCTCGTCCCGGCGCGCTCGCGTGCGAGCCTCCTCAAGTTCCAGGTCGGCCTCGCGACCTACGAGACGCTCGGCGCCGTGGCCGACGCCGACCGCCATCGCACCTGGACCGGCGACGAGCTCGCGCGCGAGGAGCCGAGCCTCGACCGCGAGCGCTACCCGTACGCGTGCGCGTACCGCGAGTACCTGACCGACGACGCGCGGCTCGTGCTCGCGAACCTGCGCAGCGCCGCCGCGGACGGCGCGCTCGCGCTCGCCTACGCGCCGGTCGTCGGCGTCCTGCGCGAGGGGTCGCGCGCCGGCGGGGTCGCCGTGCGCTGCGCGCTCAGCGGGCGCGCGCTGCGCGTGCGCGCCCGCGCGGTTGTGAATGCGGCAGGCCCCTGGGTGGACGAGCTCGCCGCGCTCGAGGCGCCCGAGCGGCCCGGCCGGCTCCACCTCTCGAAGGGCGTCCACGTCTGCGTGCCCGCCGAGCGCCTGCCGGTGAACCACCTCGCTGTGCTCGCGGCGCCGGACCGCCGCTCGATCTTCGCCATCCGCCGCGGCGGCGTCGTGTACCTCGGGACGACGGACACGAGCTACGCCGGGAGCTCGCGCCTCTGGCCCGAGATCGGGCGCGCCGACGTCGAGTACCTGCTCGCCCCGGCGAGCCGCGACTTCGCGGTGGAGCCGCTCGCCCCGCGCGACGTCGTCGCGGCGTGGGCCGGCCTGCGCCCCCTCGTCGCGGAGCCGGGCAAGCCGGCGCGCGAGATGTCGCGCAAGGACGAGGTGTTCGTCGGACCGCTCGGCGTCGTGAGCCTCGCCGGCGGGAAGCTCACCGGCTATCGGCCGATGGCGCGTGCCACGCTCGAGCGCGCCGCCGAGGTCGCCGGGCTCGCGCTCGCCGACCGGGGCGACGAGCCGCCGCTCGCGGGCGGCGACTTCCCCGGCGACCTGACGGCGCTCGCCGCCGCGCTGCGCCGCGCGCGGCCCGCGCTCGAAGCGGCTGCGGCCGAGCGCCTCGTGCGCCTCTACGGCGCCGAGGCGGACGACGTCCTCGCGCTCGGCGATAAGCCCCTCGCGCCCGGGGTTCCCGTCTTCGCCGGCGAGGTGGACTGGGCGGTGACGCGCGAGGGGGCGTGCCGGCTCGAGGACGTCCACTATCGGCGCACGCGAGCGGCGCTCTACGAGCCCGCCGCGCGCGAGGCGGCGCTCGAGCCGGCGGCCGAGCAACTCCGCGGGCTCCTCGGCTGGAGCGACGCGACGCGCGCCGCGGAGCTCGCCCGGACGCGCGCGCGCCTCGCCTCGGACCTCGACTTCGCGGAGGACGCGCCGTGATCGACCTCGTAGAGCGACTGCGCGGCGCCCTCGGCGCCGAGTCCGTGCGCACGGATGCCGACACGTTGATGCGTCACCGTCGCGACACCTGGGTGCTCTCCGACCTGCGCGACTTCGAGGGCGAGGCGCTGCCCGCGCCCGTCGCGGTGGTCGAGCCCGCGAGCGCGCAGGCCGTCGCCGAGGCGCTGCGCGTCTGCCGCGCGGCGCGCGCGCCGGTCGTCCCGTACGGCGGCGGCTCGGGCGTGTGCGGCGGCGTCCTCGTGCGCGAGGGCGCCGTCGTGCTCTCCACGCGCCGGCTCGACGGCCTCGTCGAGCTCGACGACCGCGACCTCCTCGCCCGCTTCCGCGCCGGCACGAACGGCATGGACGCCGAGCGGCGCGTCGCCGAGGCCGACCTCACGATCGGCCACTGGCCGCAGTCGATCGAGCTCTCGACCGTCGGCGGCTGGGTGGCGACCCGCGCCGCCGGACAGCTCTCGACCGGCTACGGGAACGTCGAGGACATCCTGTTCGCACTCGAGGCGGTGCTGCCCGACGGCACCATCGTGCGCACGCGCCCGACGCCGCGGGCGTCGGCGGGGCCCGACCTGCGCCAGCTCTTCCTCGGCAGCGAGGGGACGCTCGGCGTCGTGACCGAGGTGACGTTCTCGCTGCGCCCTCGGCCCGAGACGTCGCTGGGCCTCGCGTTCCACTTCCCGAGCCTCGCCGCGGGGCTCGAGGCGATCCGGCGCAGCGTGCGCGCGGGCTGGCGCCCGCCGGTCGTGCGGCTCTACGACCCGGCGGAGTCGCACCGCGGCTTCACGGCCCACTCCCCCGAGGGCCGCGCGCTGCTCCTCTTGCTGCACGAGGGGCCGGCGGCGCTCGTCGGCGCGGAGCAGCGCGGCGTGCGCGCGATTGCGGCGGACGAGGGCGGCGTCGAGGCGGATCCCGCCGTGGTCGACCACTGGCTCGAGCACCGCAACCGCGTGCCGGGCTTCCGCGGCTTCCTCGAGAAGGGCATCGTGCTCGACACGATCGAGGTCGGCGCCACCTGGAGCCGCGTGCTCGCGGTCTACGAGGCGGTGATCGGGTCGCTGCGCGAGGTGGAGGGACTCCTCGTCGCGAGCGCTCACTCGAGCCACAGCTACCGCTCCGGCACGAACCTCTACTTCACCTTCCTGGCGCGGCCCGCGGACCCGGCGCGCATGGCGGCCGTCTACCGCGAGTGCTGGCGCCGGACGATGGAGGCGACGCTCGCGGCGGGCGGCGGCGTCGCGCACCACCACGGCATCGGGCGCGTGCGGCGCGACGCGCTCCCGGGCGAGCTCGGCCCCGGCGGCGTCGCGCTGCTGCGCGCGCTGAAGCGCGCGCTCGATCCCGAGGGCCTCATGAACCCGGGCGTGCTGCTCCCCGACGCGTGAGCCGCCCCGTCGGGGCCCGCGTCGCGAGCAGGGCGAGGGCGACGACGAGCGCCGC
>DATAGA010000480.1:0-3485 GCA_036257215.1 Myxococcota bacterium | reverse complement strand
GCCTGCGCGGCCGACTCGCCGGGGTCGAGACGCCCGCCCGGCAGCGCCCACTGCCCCGCGTGGCGGCGCAGCCGCGCCGCGCGGCGCGTCAGCACGAAGCACGCGCGGCCGGCGTCGTCGTCGACGAGCGCGAGCGCCACGGCCGCGTGACGGCGACCGTCGAGCGGGAGCGCCGCGCGTGCGAAGTCGGCGAGGTGGCCGCCGACGCGTCTGCGCAGCGCACCGTCGAGGAGCGTCCCGGGCACCGGGCCAGGGTATCACGCTAGCCTCAAGCTCCGCGCACGCCGAGGAGCACGAGCTGGACGACTTCGACGCCCCCGAGGCGCGGGCCCTGCTCGCGCGCGCGACGCCGCGGCGCGTGAAGCTGGCCGAGGTGGAGCTCGCGCTGCTCGACTTCGGCGGCGACGGCGCGCCGACGCTCCTCCATCACGCGAACGGCTTCTGCAAGGGCTGCTACGCGCTGCTCGCGGAGGCGCTCGCGCCGTACGTGCGCGTGCTCGCGCTGGACGGTCGTGGCCACGGCGACTCGACGCACCCCGAGGCGCCGGGCCGCTACGCCTGGCAGCTCTTCGCGGACGACCTCGTCGGCGTCGCGGAGCGCGTCGCGGCGGAGCTCGGGCTCGCGCAGCTTCCGCTCGCGGTCGGCCACTCGTTCGGCGGCACCTCGCTGCTCTGGGCCGCGAAGCTCCGGCCCGACCTCTTCGAGCGCATCGCGCTCGTCGACCCGGTGACGCCCGTCGCCGGCGCGGCAGCGCGCGCACCCGATCGCGTCGCCCACGTCGTCGGCATGGTCGAGCGCGCCACGAAGCGCCGACACGAGTGGGCGAGCCGGGCGGAGGCGCGCGCCTTCTTCGCCGAACGCGAGCTCTTCGCGGCGTGGCACCCGACGGCGCTCGACCTCTACGTGATCGACGGGCTGCGCGAGCGCTTGGACGGCTCGGTCGAGCTCAAGTGCCCGGGCGCGGTCGAGGCGGCGGTGTTCGCGGGCGGCGAGGAGGTCGACGTCGAAGCGATCGCCCGCGGCGTCTCGGTCCGGGCGCTCTGGCTCCACGCGTCGCGCGGCAACTTCTCGCGTCCCCGCTACGACGCGTTGGCGGCGTCGATGCGCAAGGCCCGCGTCGAGCCGCTCGACGCGGGCCACCTCGCGCCGATGGAGCGCCCCGACCTCGTCGCCGAGGCGCTCCTGCGCTTCGCCGGCGCGGATCTATGATCCGGGCCATGCAGCACCCGACCCCGCTTCGGCCCGAGTCCCAGGCCGTGTTCCGCCCCGACAAGATGGGCAAGGCGACGCTGTTCGAATCGCCGCGGCTCATGGTCGGCCTCAACTGCTTCGAGCCCGGCCAGGAGCACGCGCTCCACGCCCATCCGGGCACGGACAAGGTCTATCACGTGCTCGCGGGCCGCGGGCTCTTCCTGCTCGAGGGCCGCGACGCGCCGATGGAGCCGGGCGTGATGTTGATCGCACCCGACGGCGTGCCCCACGGCATCCGCAACACCGGCGCGGAGCGCCTCGTCGTCCTCGCCGTGCTGGCGCCCGCGCCGTGAGCGCGCCGGCGGGCGAGAAGCCGCTCGCGGGTCTGCGCGTCGTCGAGGTCGCGCACTACGTCGCGGTGCCCGCCGCCGGCGCCATGCTGGTCGACCTCGGCGCCGAGGTCGTCAAGATCGAGCCGCCGCGGGGCGAGATCTACCGGCGCTCGCGGCCCAAATACGCGGGCTACGACTGCGACTTCCCCGAGAACCCGGGCTTCCACCTCGACAACCGCGGCAAGCGCTGTCTCGCGCTCGACCTGACGCGCCCGGCGGCACGCGAGGCGGTGCTGCGACTCGTCGACCGCGCCGACGTCTTCCTCACGAACCTGCTTCCGGCGCGCCGGCGCAAGTACGGTCTCGACCACGTCTCGCTGCTGGCGCGCAAGCCCTCGCTCCTGATCGGCGCGATCAACGGCTACGGCAGCGGCGGCGCGGAGGCCGACAAGCCGGCCTTCGACTACACCGCCTATTGGGCGCGCTCGGGCATGATGGACCTGATGCGCGACGAGGGCGCGCCGCCCTCGCTCCAGCGCCCCGCCGTCGGCGATCACGCGGCCGCGTCGAACCTCGTCGTCGGTCTCCTGGCCGCGCTGCGGCTGCGCGACCGCGACGGGCGCGGGCGCTACGTCGAGACCTCGCTGCTGCAGACGGGCCTGCACGTGCTCGGAGCCGACGTCGCGACCGCGCTGGTGACCGGCGAGCAGCCGAAGCGCCACGACCGCAGCCGCGCCCTCAACCCCCTCTGGAACAGCTACCCCGTGAAGGACGGGCGCTGGCTGCTGCTCGTCATGATCGAGCCCGACCGCTACTACGCGGCGCTCTGCGACGCGCTCGAGCGCCCCGATCTGCGCGACGATCCCCGCTTCGTCGAGCCGTTCGAGCGGCTGCGCAACGCGGAGACGCTGGTCGCCGAGCTCGGGCGCACCTTCGCGACGCGCACGCTCGAGGAGTGGCGGCCGCGCCTCGACCGCGCCGGCGTCATCTGGGGGCCGATGCAGACCGTGCGCGAGGCGACGCACGACCCGCAGGCGCGCGCGATGGGCTACGTGCAGAAGGCCGAGCACTGGAGCGGTCCGCTCGAGACGCTGGCGCCGCCGCTCTCCATCGAGGGCACGGCCCTCGGCTGCGCGCGCGGGGCGTCGCGGCTGAACGACGGCGCCGCCGAGCTCCTCGGCGAGCTCGGCTTCGGCGCCGCGGAGATCAGGGACCTCCTGGGCGAGGAGTAGCGGCGCCTCCCTCCGCGGCCGGCAGGAAAGTCCCTCAACCCGTCCCCAGGGTTCGCCGATGGGACCGCCCGTGGGGAGCCTCCGGCGAGTCGCGGGCGGCCGAGGAGGGTGGGCGCGCGCGCTCGCCTTCGCACTCGCCTGCGGGCTCGCGGCCGGCACGGGGATCGCGCCGCTCTCCGCGTCCGCCGAGAGCGAGCCCGGGGCGGAAATCCCCCTGCCCGATCTCAGCGAGGGCGACCCGGCGGACGACGCGGCCGCCGCCGCCGAGGCCGCGCGCGCGGCGCGCGTGGTCGTGCTCCCGCCCCGCGTAGACGCCGTCTTCGCCCCCGTGCGCGAGGGGCTACGCGAGTGGCTCTCGGAGCGCGCGGTCGCGGCGGGGCTCGAGCTGGCCGCGCGCAGCGCGGTCGAAGAGGCGCTCGCGGCCGAGGCCGCTGCCGGCCGGCCCGTTCGCCACGGCGCCGACGCGCCCGCACTCGCCGCGCGGCTCGGCGCGGGGCGCGTCCTCTTCAGCGAGCTGCACTTCGAGCGCGGGTTCGCCGACCTGCGGCTCCACCTGCACGCCGGCGCCGACGGCCGCGCCCTCGCCGGTGCGCACGCGCGCGGCCGCGTGGCCGAGCTTTCGACGCTCGCCCACGGCGCGCTGGTGGACACGCTGAAGCAGCTCGGCGTCGTGACGCCGGCCTTCGCGTCCGCGCCGCCGCCGCAGCTCTCCGAGTGGAGCGCTCTCTC
>DATAGA010000470.1:0-5537 GCA_036257215.1 Myxococcota bacterium | reverse complement strand
TCTGTCGGCGCGAGTCGCAGAAGCTCTTCCTGAAGGGCGACCGCTGCTACAGCGAGAAGTGCTCGGTGGACAAGCGCACCTATCCCCCCGGCCAGCATGGCCAGGCGCGCGCGCGCTTCTCGGAGTACGGCCTCCAGCTGCGCGAGAAGCAGAAGGTGAAGCGCATCTACGGCGTGCTCGAGCGCCAGTTCGAACGGACGCTCGAGGAGGCCACGCGCATGCGCGGCCGGACGGGCGAGAACCTGCTCTCGCTGCTCGAGCGCCGGCTCGACAACGTCGTGTATCGCATGGGCTTCGCGACCTCCCGCGCGGAGGCGCGCCAGCTCGTGCGCCACGGCCACTTCCTCGTGAACGCGCGCAAGGCCACGATCCCGTCGATGACGGTCAAGGCCGGCTCGAAGGTGACGCTGCGCGAGAGCTCGCGCGGCATCGCCCGCATCGTGGGCGCGCTCGACACGCTCGAGGGCCGCAGCCTTCCGCAGTGGCTCGAGATCGACAAGGAGCGCTTCGAGGGCGTGGTCAAGTCCAACCCGACGCGCGAAGACGTGACGCTGCCGATCGAAGAGCAGCTGATCGTCGAGCTCTACTCCCGCTGATCCGATAGACGAGAGGATCCTCCAAAATGCAGCCGGAACTCATCGCCAGGAACTGGCGCGAACTCATCCGCCCGCGGCGGCTCGAAGCCGACGACGCGGGCTCCACGGACCGCTACGCGCGGTTCTGGTGCGAGCCGCTCGAGCGCGGCTTCGGCCAGACGCTCGGCAACTCGCTCCGCCGCGTGCTGCTCTCCTCGCTCCAGGGCGCCGCGATCACGACGCTCCGGGTCCAGGGCGTGCTGCACGAGTTCTCGACGATCCCGGGCGTGCTCGAGGACGTGAGCGACATCGTGCTCAACCTGAAGGAGGTGCGTCTGCGCATGCACGCCCCCGGCCCCCGTGTGCTGCGCGTGCGCAGGTCGGGCGAGGGCATCCTCACCGCCGGCGAGCTCGTGAGCGAGGACTCCTCGATCGAGGTGATGAACCCCGAGCACAAGATCGCCACGCTCTCGGCGGACGCCGAGATCGACATGGAGCTCACGGTGAACGTCGGCAAGGGCTACCGGCTCGCCGACGGCAACAAGAGCGAGGAGATGGCGATCGGGACGATCCCCATCGACTCGATCTTCTCGCCCGTGCGGCGCGTGAACTACTCGGTGTCGCCGGCCCGCGTGGGGCGCGAGACCGACTTCGACCGGCTGAACCTCGAGGTCTGGACCGACGGCGCGGTAGCCCCGGTCGACGCCGTGGCCTACGCGGCGAAGATCCTGAAGGACCAGCTCTCGATCTTCATCAACTTCGAGGAGCCCGAGGAGCTGCCGGCGATGCTCCGCGAGGAGGCGGAGCCGCTGAACCCGCACCTCTTCCGCTCGGTAGACGAGCTCGAGCTCTCGGTCCGCTCCGCGAACTGCTTGCAGAACGCGAACATCCGCTACATCGGCGAGCTCGTGCAGCGCACCGAGGGCGAGATGCTGAAGACGAAGAACTTCGGCCGGAAGTCGCTGAACGAGATCAAGGAGGTCCTGGCCTCCATGGGGCTCTCCCTCGGCATGCGGCTCGACAACTTCCCGTCGCGCAAGGAGCTCGAGCAGCGCTCGCGCGAGCGCGAGGCCTGAGCAGTGCGCCACCGCAACCAGCGCGGGAAGCTCGAGCGGCCGACGGGCCACCGCAACGCCCTGATCCGCAATCAGGTGACGTCGCTGCTCGCGTTCGAGCGGATCGAGACGACGGACGCGAAGGCGAAGGTGCTGCGGCGGGTGGCGGACAAGATGATCACCCTCGGCAAGCGCGGCACGCTGCACGCGCGGCGGCAGGCGCTCTCGGTGATCCGCGACCGCGACGTCACCGAGAAGGTCTTCGACCGGCTCGCCGCGCGCTACGCGGAGCGCGCCGGCGGCTACACGCGCGTGCTCAAGTCGCGGCTGCGGGTCGGCGACGCGGCGCCGCTCTCGATCGTCGAGCTCGTGGACGCCGAGCCGGTGGGCGGCGAGGCGCGCAAGGACGAGAAGGGCGAGAAGGCCGCTCGCGGCAAGGCGGCGAAGGGCGAGGCCAGGGGCGCGAAGCCGGCGCGCGCCGAGAAGCCGGCCCGCTCGGAGAAGGCGCGGGCCGCCAAGCCCGAGCGCGCCGCGAAGGTCGCCAAGCCGAAGGCCGCGAAGCCGAAGGGCGCGAAGGCGCCCGCGAAGGGCGGCGCGGGTCGGCGGACCACCACCACGCGCAAGCCCTCCGGCGACCGCTAGGGGCGTGGCGCGCGCGCGCAGCCTCGTGGCGGCTGCGGCGGTGGCGCTCGCCGCCGCGCTCGTCGTCTGGGGCTTCGAGCGCGCCCCCGCGCCGCTCGCGGAGGGGCATGCAGCCCCGCCGCTGGCGCTGCGCCGGCTCGGCGGCGACGGCGAGGTCGTGCGGCTCGACGCGCTTCGCGGCCGGCCGGTGCTCGTCAACTTCTGGGCGACCTGGTGCAAGCCCTGCGAGGACGAGATGCCGGCGATGGAGCGGCTCTACGGAGCGCTCCGGAGCCACGGCTTCGAGCTGCTCGCCGTCTCGGTCGACGTCGGCGACGACGAGGTGAGCGCGTTCCGCGATCGCCTCGGGCTGTCCTTCCCGATCCTGCGGGACCCCGACCGCGCGGAGGCGACGCGCTGGCAGAGCCTGCGCTTTCCCGAGAGCTGGCTCGTCGCGCCGGACGGCCGCGTCGCGGCGCGTTTCATCGGGCCGCGCGACTGGGACGCGCCCGAGTACGCCGCGCGCATTCGGGCGCTGGCTGCCGAGGCCGGCGCGCCCTGACGCGACTCCCCTGCGCGGCTCGCGCGATGGCGTCGGGCCGCAGCCGGTGTATGCTGGCCGCGCCTCGACGCCGGGGGGACGATGAGGCGCTTCCTGCTCGCCTGTTCGATCGTGCTCGCGGCTGCGCTGTGGGCGCTGGTCGACCCAAACGCGGGCGTGCGGACGTACCGCGAGCTCGACCGCCAGCTCGAGGCCGCGCAGCAGCGCGCCGGCGCGCTGCGACACGAGCTCGAGGCGCTCGAGCAGGAGGCCGAGCGTCTGCAGCGCGATCCGCTCGCGATCGAGACCGCGATCCGCGAGGACCTCGGCCTCGCGCGCCCCGGCGAGATCATCGTGCGGGTCGAGTCGACGCCAGACTCCTTGCGGGAGGCCGCGCAAGGCCGCGCAAGGCCGCGCAAGCGCGGAAGCCCGCGGAATCCTTGACGCACTGAGGCCCGGGGGCGAGGCTCTTCCGCCATGCGCGAGCGGCTGGCGGAGGCGGTGGAGGAGGCGCTCCGGACGCTCGTCCGGGAGGCGGGCGGCGACCCCGCTGCGATCCCGCCGGTCGCGCTCGAGGTGCCGCGGCAGAAAGAGCACGGCGACTTCGCCAGCAACGCCGCGCTCGTGCTGGCGAAGCGGCTCGGGCGTCCGCCCCGGGAGCTGGCGACCCGCCTGGTGGAGCTCCTCGCCGCGCGCCCCGGCCTCGTCGCCCGCGCGGAGGTCGCCGGGCCGGGCTTCGTCAACGTCTGGCTCGCCGAGTCTCGCTGGCAGTCCCTGCTCGGCACGCTGCTCGCGCGGCCGGCGGAGTTCGGGCGCGGCGACGCGCGCAAGGGCCAGCGCGTCCAGGTCGAGTTCGTCTCGGCGAATCCGACCGGTCCGCTCAGCATCGGCCACGGGCGCCAGGCCGTGCTCGGCGACTGCATCGCCCGCCTGCTCGAGGCGAGCGGCGCGCGCGTCACCCGCGAGTACTACTTCAACAACGGCGGGCGGCAGATGCGTGTCCTGGGCGCGTCCGTGAAGGCGCGCTACCTCGAGCTGCTCGGCCGCGCGGCCCCGCCGCCCGAAGACGCCCTGAAGGACTCCGCGCTGCCCTGGCCCGAGTCGATCGACGGCCTTCCCGTCGCCTTTCCGCGCGACGGCTACCAGGGCGACTACATCCGCGACATCGCGGGCTCGCTGCTCCGCGAGGCCGCTGACTCGCTGGTGGACGAGCCGCCGGAGGGCCGCTTCCGCGCGGAGGCGGAGCGCGTGATCTTCGCCGAGATCAAGGCGACGTGTCGCGCCCTCGGCATCGAGTTCGACGTCTACACAAACGAGACGGACCTCTACGCCGAGGGGCGGATCGACGAGACGCTCGACGAGCTGCGGGCGCGGGACCTCGTCTACGAGGCCGACGGCGCCCTCTGGCTGCGCGCGACGAGCCTCGGGCTCGAGCGCGACCGCGTGCTCGTGAAGGGCACCGGCGAGCCGACCTACCTCCTCCCCGACATCGCGTATCACCGCGAGAAGTTCCGGCGCGGCTTCGAGCTCGTGGTCGACGTGCAGGGCGCGGACCACTACGGCCAGTTCCCGTTCGTGCGCGCGGCCGCGGCGGCACTCGGCTGCGACCCCGAGCGGATCCAGCTCGTGATGCACCAGTTCGTGACCCTCACGAGCGGCGGCCAGACGGTGAAGCAGTCGACGCGCCGCGCGACGTTCGTCACGGTCGACGAGGTGCTCGAGCAGATCGGCCCGGACGTGTTCCGGTTCTTCATGATCCAGCGCCGGCCCGAGGCGCACCTCGACTTCGACCTCGACCTCGCGCGCGAGACCGACTGGACGAAGAACCCGGCCTACTACGTCCAGTACGCGTACGCGCGCAGCCGGGGCGTCGAGCGCGAGGCGGAGCGCCGCGGCGTGGCGCCTCCCGACCCCGACGCCCTCGACGCGTCGCACCTCTCCCTGCCCGAGGAGCTCGAGCTGCTGCGCAAGCTCGCCGAGTTCCCCGAGGCCGTGGCGCGCGCGGCCGACGCGCGCGAGCCGCACCACGTGGCGTACTACCTTCGTGAGCTGGCGGGCCTGTGGAACCCGTACCTCCAGGACGGGAAGCGCCACCGCATCCTCTCGGACGACGCCGGTCTCACCGCAGCGCGGCTGGCGCTCACGCGCGCGGTGGCCGCGGTGCTCGCGAACGGACTGGCCCTACTCGGCATGAGCGCACCGGAGCGGATGTGAGAGAACTGCGCAACGGATACGCAAGCCGCGGCTACGGCTGGCTCGCCACCTTCGGCGGAGCGCTGCTCCTGCTCGCGTTCGGCTTCGGCGTGGGTCTCCTGACCGGCTCGCTCTTCGAGGAGCCCGACCTCGTCGCGCGCCAGCTCTCGGGCGAGGCGAGGGAGCTGCCGCTCCCGCCGCCCGAGCCGGCCGCGGAGGCCGCACCGGCGGCGGCCGCCCCGGAGCCCGCGCCGACCCCGGCCCGCGTCGGCGAGGCGGCTCCTGGGGACTCGAGCGACCCCGAGGCCGCGGAGTTCGACGGCGGGCAGGAGGAGGCGGTGGCCCCCCGCGCACCGGCGCGCGCGAAGACCGCGCCCGAGCCCGCGCGTCCGGCGCCGGAGTCGACCGAGGTGGCGACGCCGCCATCCTCCGAGCGCGTCGCCGCCGCGCCTTCCGCGCCCGCGGTCGCGCCGGCGCGCTAAGCCGAGCGCGCGCGCCCCGAGCCCGCG
The DNA here is from genome assembly GCA_036257215.1 of Myxococcota bacterium. Lineage (GTDB taxonomy): Bacteria > Myxococcota_A > UBA9160 > UBA9160 > UBA6930 > DATAGA01. Next base: position 43 of record DATAGA010000470.1, on the reverse strand, counting down.
CGCGAGGAGCCGCCGGAGGTCTCCTCCCGGGGCCCGGGCGGCT
>DATAGA010000410.1:0-2674 GCA_036257215.1 Myxococcota bacterium | reverse complement strand
TCGTCTTGCCGCAGCCCGACTCGCCGACGAGCGCGAGCGTCTCGCCCGGCGCGACGTCGAAGCTGACGCCGTCGACGGCGCGCACGAACGCGCGCGGTCGACCGAACAGCCCCGACCGGAGCGGGTACCACTTGCGCTGGTCGCGGACGCGCAGGAGCGGCTCGCCCACCGCGGCGGCGGGCGCCTGCGGCGCGCCGGGCCCGTCGTCGACCGGAGCCCGCAGCGGTGCGCTCACCGGGTCGCCACCGCGGCCGGCAGCCAGCAACGCACCGGCCGGCCGTCGACCGGGACGACCGGAGGCGGCTCGCCCGCGCAGCGCGCGAGCGCCTCGGGGCAGCGGTCGGCGAACGCGCAGCCCGGGGGCAGGTCCTGCGGCGCGGGCACGGTGCCCTCGATGGCCGCGAGCTTGCCGCGCGCCCCGGGGCGCGGGAGCGCGCGCAGCAGCGCCCGCGTGTACGGGTGCGCGGGCGCGGCGAAGAGATCGCGCACCGGCGCCTCCTCCACGATCTCCCCCGCGTACATCACCGCGACTCGCTGCGCGAAGCGCGCCACGACGCCCAGGGAGTGCGTGATGAGCAGGACCGCCATGCCCGTCTCGCGCTGGAGCGAGCGCAGGAGCTCGAGGATCTGCGCCTGGATCGTGACGTCGAGCGCGGTCGTCGGCTCGTCGGCGACGAGGAGCGCCGGCCCGCACGCGAGCGCCATCGCGATCATCGCGCGCTGCTTCATGCCGCCCGAGAGCTCGTGCGGGTACTGGACCGCGCGGCGCTCCGGATCGGGCATGCGCACCCGCGCGAGCAGCTCGACCGCGGCCCGGCGCGCCTCGGCCGCGCCCGCCCTGCGGTGCACGCGCAGCACCTCGCCGATCTGGTCCCCGATGCGGAAGACCGGGTTCAGCGACGTCATCGGCTCCTGGAAGATCATGCCGACGTCGCGGCCGCGGAACGCCTGGAGCTCGGCGGGCTCGAGCGCGAGGACGTCGCGGCCGCCGAAGCGGATCTCACCCGAGACGATGCGCCCGGGAGGCGCCACGAGCCGCAGCAGCGCGAGCGCGGTGACCGATTTCCCGGAGCCCGACTCCCCCACGAGCGCGAGCGTCTCGCCGGGCGCGATGGCGAGCGAGGCCCCGCGCACGGCGGGGACGTCCCCCGACTCGCTGGCGAACGAGACCCGCAGGTCGCGCACCTCGAGGAGCGGGCCCGACCCGGCCGGAGCGACGCGCGCCGGGACGCTCACCGTCGGCCCCCGAGGCGCGGGTCGAACGCCTCGCGCAGCCCCTCGCCCACGAGGTTGAAGGCGAGCACCACGAAGAAGATCGCGAGGCCGGGCGCGAAGAAGAGCCAGGGCGCGTCGAAGAGGTACGTGCGCCCGTCGGCGAGGATGTTGCCCCAGGTGGCGAACGGCGGGCGCACGCCGAAGCCGAGGAAGCTCAGGCCCGACTCGGTGAGGATCGCTCCGGCGACGCCGATCGTCGCCGAGACGAGTACCGGCGCGATCGCGTTCGGGACCATGTGGCGGTAGATGATGCGCCGCTCGGGGAGGCCGAGCGCCTCGGCCGCGACGACGAAGTCGCGCTCGCGCAGCGAGAGGAACTCGGCGCGCACGAAGCGGGCCGTGCCCATCCAGCTCGTGACCCCGATGACGAGCATGATGTTGTAGATGCTCGGGGGCAGCAGCGCGACGACGGTGAGGATCAAGAAGAAGCTCGGGAAGCAGAGCATGACGTCGGTGAACCGCATGACGAGGCCGTCGACGCTGACTGGGCCGAGCCGGCGCGCGCCGTAGTAGCCCGCGAGCCCGCCGAGCGCGACACCGATCGCGAGAGAGATCACGACCGCCACGACGCCGATCGAGAGCGAGACGAAGGAGCCCTGCAGCATGCGGGCGAAGACGTCGCGACCGAGGTCGTCGGTGCCGAGCAGGTAGAGGCCGAAGGTGGGGAGGTCGGCGGCGGGGACGCGGTCGGGGCGGGCGCGCGAGAGCGGCGGGAGCAGCTGCTCGGGGAGGCGCACGACGGCGGGGTCGAACAGCACCCACCACTCGGTGAGCACCTTGCCCGCGAGCGCGCACACGACGAGCGCGCCGAGGACGACCAGCGCCGCGACGGCGACGCGGTCGCGCCGGAAGACGCGCCACGCCCGCGCGACGGGCCCTTCGCTGGCGCTGCCGCCCTGGAGCGCGCCGACCGCGTCGCGAGCGGCGCTCACGCGACCCTCGCGCGCGAGAAGCTCACGCGACCCTCACGCGCGGGTCGACCACCGCGTAGAGGACGTCCGAGAGCAGCGTCCCGACCAGCGTGAGCACCGCCCCGATCAGGTTCAGCGTCAGGATCATCGGGAAGTCGCGCGTCAGGACGGCGTCGTACGCGAGCCGCCCGAGCCCGGGCCACGCGAAGATCTGCTCGATGATCACGGAGCCGCCGACGAGGCCGGGGAGCATCAGCCCGAACATCGTGACGAACGGGAGGAGCGCGTTGCGGAGCGCGTGGTGGTAGACGACGTCGTCCTCGGGCACGCCCTTCGCGCGCGCGGTACGCACGTAGTCCTGCGAGATCACCTCGAGCATCTGCGAGCGCACGTAGCGCGAGAGGACGGCGATGCCGAGCACCGCCGAGAGCAGCGACGGGATCACGAGGTGCCAGATCCGGTCCATCGCGCGGAACCACGCGGCGGCG
>DATAGA010000373.1:0-1545 GCA_036257215.1 Myxococcota bacterium | reverse complement strand
ACGCGACCTTCGGCCCGACCGGAGGCCCGCGGACACTCGAGCTGAAACGGCTTCCCGCCAACTGTTACGTCGTCGAGTCGCTCAACGACGCGGGCGTCCGTGTGCGCGCCGCAGGAGCGACGCTCACGGCGGACGGGAAGCGCTTCAAGACGAAGGCGGGGCGAGCCTGCATCGGCAAGCACACGGGGCTCGTGCGCGCGACCGCGCCTGGGGCGGTGCGCTCGAACGCCGTTCAGTGATCGGGCGCGCGCTCGCCGCGCTCGCCGTCCTCGCCCTCCTCGCCGGCTGCGGCAGCTTCGGCTCCGGCGGGGAGGAGGGGACGGCGACGCTCTGGGTCACGCGCGACCGCGGCGCGACGCTGCTGCTCGAGACGGACGTCGATGCCGGCCAGACGCTGATGCGCGCGCTCGACTCGAAGGTCGAGCTCGAGACGCGCTACGGCGGACGCTACGTCCAGTCGATCGACGGGCTCAAGGGGAGCCTCGACGCGCAGCGCGACTGGTTCTGGTTCGTGAACGGTTACGAGGGCGACCGCAGCGCGGCGTCGTACCGGCTGCGCGACGGCGACGTGGCGTGGCTCGACTACCGCGGCTGGGAGCGGGAGGGGGAGGCGCGCGTCGTCGTCGGCGCGTTCCCGGAGCCGTTCGTGCACGGGTACGCGGGCGAGACGAGGCCCGCGGTCGTGCGCTTCGAGGGCTCGCGCGACCGCGCGAGCAGGCTGGCGCGGCGGATCGGCGCCGACTCGGTCGAGCCGCTCGGGACGCCGGTGCCGAAGGGCGCGAACGTGCTCGAGCTCCGAAACGGGGCTCCCGCGGCGACCGCCGAGCTACTCGGCGAGACGGCCGGCGCACCGGTCCGCTTCGTGATCCGCGGCGACGCCGACGTCACGAGGAGGTTCGGCGCCCCGTGAGCCCGGCACCCGCAGCCGCCCTGCTGGCCGCCGCCGGGATCGCGGCGCTGCTCACCGACGAGCTCTGGGCGGTGGCGGCGATCGCGGCCGTCCTGCTCGCCGTCTGCCTGCGGGCTCCCGCCGAGCGCCGCGGCATCTACCTCTTCGGCGCGCTCACGAGCGCGCTCGGCGTCTTCCTGATCTCACCCTTCCTCTGGTCGGCCCCCGACGGCACCGTCCTCTGGGAGGGGCCGACCCTGCCGGTGCTGGGGCCGCTCGACGTGACGACGACGGAGATCGCCGAGGCCGCCCTGAACGCGCTGCGCCTGGCCGCGCTCGGGCTCGCGTTCGCGGCCTACGCGCTCCTCCTCGACCACGACCGGCTCGTGTCGTCCGCGGGCGGTGCGCGGCGGTCGGCGCTCGCGGTCGCGCTCGCGACCAGGCTCGTGCCGTCGCTCGAGCGCGACGCCGCCGGGCTGGCGGAGTCGGTGCGCGGGAGGGGCGTCCAGCTCGAGGGCGCGCGCGGGTACGCCACCCTGCTCTCGCCGCTCGTGGCGGGCTCGCTCGAGCGCGCGACCAACCTGGCGGAGGCGATGGAGGCGCGCGGCTTCGGCCGGGCCGGGGCGACGAAGGCGCCGCGTCCGCCCTGGAGCGGG
>DATAGA010000355.1:0-6474 GCA_036257215.1 Myxococcota bacterium | reverse complement strand
GAGGCCGAAGAGCGGGTCGGCCGCGACGAAGCGCAGCTCGCCGTTCGCGTTGGTCGTCTCGTTGTCGATGATGCCGAACGCCAGGGGGTGCCAGAGGTCCTGGTGATTGAGCTGGCCGTACAGCTCGACGCTGCGGTAGTCGCCGACGGGAACCGCGAGCGCGAGGGCGGCGCGGCCGTAGTCGTAGTCGCGCGCCTCGTCCTGCAGCTCGCTCGCGGGGCTCGCCTGGCTCGGGTCGTCGCGGAACTCGGCGCGTGTGAGGGCGCCCGGCAGCTCCTGGCGGTTGCGGACGCCGTTGACGAAGACGCGCAGGGCAGCGCCGCCGTCGAAGCGGTGGCCGAGCGACGCGTAGAGGCGCTGGCGATCCTGCTCGGCGTGGTCGCGGAAGCCGTGGCTGCGCGTGTCGGAGGCGGCCAGGTAGGCCTCCCAGGGCCCGCGCGCGGCGCCGGTCGAGGCGAACGTCTTCAGGTACCCGAACGAGCCGCCCTCGGTGCGCAGCCGCACCGGCTCGGCGCTGCGCCCGTTTCGCGTCACGAGCTGGATCCCACCGCCGAGGGCGCTGCCTCCGTAGCGGAGCGAGTTCGCGCCCTTGTAGACCTCGATCCGCTCGGCCGCGAGGAGCTCGAGGGACTCGACGTCGCTGAAGCCGTCGGCGTTGTGGAAGGGCACGCCGTCGATCCACACGTTCACGCCGCGCGTGTGGAAGTTGTTGCGCAGGCCCGAGCCGCGGATCGAGAGCTGCGGCTCTTCGCCCGTCCCGCGCGAGCGCACCAGCACGCCGGGCACGTAGTCGAGCGCGTCCTGGAGCGTCGCGCCGCGCGTCTCGTCGATGCGCTGGTCGGGCACGAGCGCGACGCCGCCGGGCGTACGCTCGATCTCCTCGCGCGCCGCCTCGTTGTCGAGCTCGAGCTCCGGGACGAACGCGGAGCCCTCGACGACGACGGGCTCGAGGGTGACGGGCTGCGGCTCGCCGGCGGCGGGCGCGGCGGCGAGCCCAGCGAGCGCGGCGGCGCGCGCGAGGGCGCGAAGCGCCCGGAGCGCGGCGAGGAACGGGTGGCGCACGAGATTCTCCGAGAAGGGCACTGCGGGCCGGTACCGGTCCGACGAGTGCGAGCACGCGCGAACGCGCGCACGCCTCGCGGCGGCGCGCGACGCGCACCGCGTCCGGTCCGGACGCTGGCTCGGGCTCAGCCCGGGAGGGGGACGTGGTCGATGCCGCCGACCGGCGAGGCGGGCGGCTGGGCGGCGGGCGCCGCGAGGAGCGGCTCCGGGCGCCGCGCGAGCGCGCCGAGCTGCACCGAGGCCGGCGTGGGCTTCCCGGCCGGGTCGAACGCGACGGGCGGAGCGCTGTCGCCACAGCCGCACGGGCAGCGCGGCTTCACGAGCGGGGCCGCGATCGCGCCCTCGTGCGCGTGGTGCGGGCAGGGATCGGACGCGACGGCGTGCTCGGCGCTCGGCGCTGTCGCGAGGGGCTCCGCCCCCGGGCACGGCGCGACCGCGACGGCCGCGTGGACGGTCGCCGCGACGAGGAACGCGAGCAGCGCCCGGCGCGAGCGGGGGAGGGCCATGACGGCGGGAGTCTCTCGACCCGAGCCGGCGTCCGCAAGCGGCTACGTGACGATGCGGTAGAGCACGGTCCCGCGCGCGACGACCGCGCCCGACGCGGCGTCGGCCACCTCGACGTCGGACCAGAACGCGTCGCCGTCGCGCTGCGCGACGCGGCCGTAGGCGACGAGGTCCGCCGCCGGCGCCGGCACGAGCAGCTGCGCCTGGAGCGCCGGGGTCGAGGCCTTGAACGGCCCCGGACCGGTCTCCGCCCAGGACGCCATCGCGCCCGTCGTGTCGAGGAGCGCGAGGATCGCACCCTCGTGCATCCCGCCTTCCGCGTCGCGGTTCGGGTCGGCGAGCGGCATCGCGAGCCGCGAGCGGGCGCCGGTCATGTGCTCGATCCGCACGCCGCGCGCGACGAGGAACGGCAGCTTCGCCACGTGCGGTCCCATGCGCCCCGGGTCCGCCGCGCCGTCGTCGCCCGCCGCGCGCGCGAGCACGGGCGCCGGCGCGCCGAAGCGCGCGCGCACCATGGCCGTCGCGTGCGCGATCGACTTCCCGTCACCCGTCGCCACGTCGACCTCGACGAAGCAGGCCTCCTTCCCGCGGCGCAGGAGGCGGGCCTCGGCGGCGACGTCCTCGCCGATCGCCGCCGCGAGGTAGCTGACCTGGAGCCCCGCCGTGTGCCAGGGCCCGCTCTCGCGCCCGAGCGCCGCGCGCGTCACGGCCTGCGCGCCGATCGCGGCGAGGGACGCCGCGCAGCCGCCGTGCAGCGCCTTCCCGGGGTTGGCGTTCTGCTCGCTGAACGGGAGTGCGATGCGCGCGCCTTCCGCGTCGACGCGCTCCGCCCGCACGCCGAGCGCGCGCGCGTACGGCGACTCCTCGATCCACGTCCGGACGTCGTCGCTCTCCGCCGCGCTCATCCGCGACCCGGGATCAGGCAGGAGTGGATGGACTCGTCGCCCGGAACCTGGCGCGCGAGCGTGCGGATCGCGAGCTCGGCGTCGCGCAGCGCGAAGTCGTGCGTGTGCATGCGCTCGAGCGGAACCTTGCCAGACTCGAGCAGGCGGATCGCCGACGCGTAGCCGCTCGACGTCACCCCGATCGCGCCCCGCAGCGTGATCTCCTTCAGCACCAGCTTGTCGGAGACGAACTGCGGGATCGGCGCGAAGCCCTTCGTGCCGGCCAGGATCACGCGCCCGCCGGGTGCAGCGTAGTCGAGCGCCTCGGCCACGGGCGCGGTCGCGTACGACGTGACGTCGACGACCACGTCGGCGCCACGCCCGTCGGTGAGCTCGCGCACGCGGCGGCGCACGTCCTCGTGCTCGACGTCGATCGTGTGGTCGGCGCCGAACTCGCGCGCGAGCGCGAGCTTTCTCGCGTCGGCGGCGAGACCCGTGACGAGGATCGCGCCCGCGCCGGCCTCGCGGCAGGCGACGACGCACGCGAGCCCGCGCTGGCCCGGGCCGAGGATCAGCACCGTCTCGCCCGGCCGCGTGTTGGGCAGCTCGACGGACCAGCGGAAGCCCGCGCCGAGCGGGTTGAAGAGCGTGGCGAGCGCTGCCGGCATCTCGGGGTGGATCTTGTGCAGCACCGAGTTCCCGTCGAGCACCATGTACTCGGCGTACGCGCCCCACAGGCCGTGCTCGACGGAGAGCGGGACGTAGGAGTAGATGCGGCGCGAGCGGCACAGCGTGTACTGGCCGGCGAGGCAAGCGGGACACAGCCGGCACGAGATGACGTTCTCCACCGCGACGCGGTCGCCGACGTCGACGCCGAGGCGGCGCGCAGCGCGGTCGCCGATCGCCTCGATGCGCCCGACCGGCTCGTGCCCGGGGATCACCGGCACCGGCGTGCGCAGCACGCCCTCGAACTGCTCGTAGTCGCTCCCGCAGATGCCGCACGCCTCGACGCGCAGGAGCACCGAGTCGTCGCCCAGCTCCGGGATCGGCAGCTCGCGCGGCTCGAGCTTGCGCGGGCCGGTGAGCACCATGGCGAAGGTCTTCCGGGGCACGCTCGGAGGGTACACGGCGGGCGCCGCTTCCGGGGCTGCGGTACCAACGGAGCGAGGAGAAGGGCGCAATGGCGACGATCCAGGGCGTTCTCGGCCCGCTCGACACGGCGGAGCTCGGCTTCACGCTCATGCACGAGCACATCCTGATCGCGAACTGGGCGATGCGGCAGGGCTACCGCGACTACGTCGACGTGCGTCGCGTGGTGACCGAGGCGTCCGCGGCGCTCGCGAAGGCCCGCGAGCGCGGCGTGCGCACGATCGTGGACCTCACGACGATCGACAGCCGCGACGTCTTCGTGATCCGCGAGGTGGCCGAGCGCTCGGGCATCCAGATCGTCGCGCCGACCGGTTGGTACTGGCACGAGGAGCCGTGGATGGAGGCGTGGGACCACGACACGCTGGCGGGCTACCTGGTGCGCGACATCGAGAAGGGCATCCAGGGCAGCGGCGTCCGGGCCGGCATCATCAAGTGCGCGACCGACCGCCCCGGCGTGACGCCGCTCAACAAAAAGCTGCTCGAGGTGAGCGCGCGCGCCCACCGGCGGACGGGGGTCCCGATCTCGACGCACACCTCCGCGGCCCACAAGGTGGGTCTCGACCAGCAGAAGGTGTTCGCCGACGAGGGCGTGGACCTGCGGCGCGTCGTGATCGGCCACTGCGGCGACACGGAGGACCTCGGCTACCTCGAGGAGATCCTCTCGCGCGGCAGCCTGATCGGGATGGACCGCTTCGGCATCGACATCATCCTGCCGACGAAGAACCGCGTCGCGACGATCGCCGAGCTCTGCAAGCGCGGCTACGCGTCGCAGATCGTGCTCTCGCACGACGCGTGCTCGCACATCGACTGGTTCCCGATGGACCTCGTGCGCAAGAACGTGCCGAACTGGAACTACCTCCACATCCCGGAGGACGTGATCCCGGCGCTGCGCGAGTCGGGCGTGCCGGAGAACCAGATCCGCGAGATGACCGTCGAGAACCCGCGCCGGCTGTTCGAGCGCCAGGGCGCGTACTAGCTCCGGCGCGCAGGCCTCGGTTGAAGCATCCCCTTCGCGGCGCGGCGGCGATCGCGGGTCTCGGGCTGACGGAGACCGGGCGCGTCTACGGGCGTCCGGCCGGCGACCTCGCCGCCGAAGCGGTCTTGCTCGCGCTCGAGGACGCCGGGCTCGAGAAGCGCGAGCTCGACGGCTTGATCGTGAACCAGGGCATCTCGGGCGGGCCGGACCTCTCGCTGGCGCTCGCGCTCGGGATCCCGGAGCTGCGCTTCTGCACCCAGCTCAACGCGTGGGGCTCGAGCGCGGCGCAGATGGTGCAGGTGGCGGCGCTCGCCGTGGCGAACGGCCTCGCGCGCCACGTGGCGTGCGTCTTCGCGGACGCGCCGCTGCGCGCGGGCGAGGGCGCCGGCACCGCGTACGCGGGCGCGCGCGCGCCCGCGAAGGGCATGGCGGGGCTGCCCGCGGCGTACGGCTACGGCGGGCCGATCCCGTGGTATGCGATGGCGGCGCAGCGCCACATGGACCTCTACGGCACGACGTCGGACCAGCTCGGCGCGATCGCGGTCTCGACGCGGGCGTGGGCCGCGGGCAACCCTCGCGCGGAGAAGCGCGAGCCGATCGGGCTCGCCGACTACCAGGCGTCGCCCTGGGTGTGCGAGCCGTTCCACGTGCTCGACTGCTGCCTCGTCTCGAACGGCGGCGCGTGCGTCGTCGTGACGAGCGCCGAGCGGGCCCGCGACCTGCGCCAGCCGCCCGCGTACCTGCACGGCTTCGCGCAGGCGCACCGCTTCGAGCTCGGCCGCGCCGAGCACGACTGCGCGACGCGGACGCCCGCCGTCGAGAGCGGCGCCGCCGCGCTCGCCATGGCGGACTGCACGACGCCCGACATCACCGCGTGTCAACTCTACGATTGCTACACGTACACCGTCCTCGTCACGCTCGAGGACTACGGCTTCTGCAAGAAGGGCGAGGGCGGCGCGTTCGTGGAGGGCGGCCGCCTCGGGCCGGGCGGAGCGCTGCCGACGAACACGGGCGGCGGCGAGCTCTCCTCCTTCTACCTCTGGGGCATGACGCCGCTCTCCGAGGCCGTGATCCAGGCCCGCGGCGCCGGCGGCGCGCGCCAGGTGCCGGACAACCGCCGCATCCTCGTCTCGGGCAACGGCGGCGTGCTGACGCACCACGCGACGCTCGTGCTCTCGCCGGAGGCGGCGTGACGGCCGGGCGCGCGCTGCTCGAGCCCGACGAGCGCTCGCGCCCGTTCTTCGAGGGCGCCGCGCGCGGCGTGCTGCGCCTCCAGCGCTGCGAGCGCTGCGCCGTCTGGCACGTCCCGGTGCGCCGTCGCTGCTCGGCGTGCGGCTCCACCGCGCTCGCGTGGGCGGACGCCTCGGGCCGCGGCACGGTCTGGAGCCACGGCCGCCAGCACCGCGCCACCCACCCCGCCTTGCGCGAGCGGCTGCCGCTCGACCTCGTCGTCGCGGACCTCGTCGAGGGCGTCCGCTTGTCCGCACGGCGCGCGGCGGACTCGCCGCCGCTGCGAGCCGGCGACCCGGTCGAGGTGGTGTTCGAGCCCGCGGGGGACGGGGTGGCGATTCCGGTCTTTCGCCGCGCCTAGCTCAGCCCGAGGCGCGCGAGCTCCGCCGCGATTCGCGGGGCTGCCTTCGGACGCTGGTACATGCGCTCCATGTAGGCGCGCAGGCCCGGGAAGTCCGCGAGCAGGCCGACCTCGTTGGCCCAGTCGAGCGTGTAGGCCGCGACGAAGTCGGCGACCGTGACCCGCTCGCCGAGCAGGAATCGGCGCCCGCGCAGGTGGTCGTCGAGCACGGCGGCCATCGGCGCGAAGTCGTCGCGGGCGAGCGCGATGTCGGCCGGGAGGCGGCGTTCCTCGGGATAGAGCGAGGTGTGGCGGGTGATGCGCCAGAG
>DATAGA010000311.1:0-2514 GCA_036257215.1 Myxococcota bacterium | reverse complement strand
CCGAGCTCCTCGGGGTCGACCGCTCGGAGGTCCACTACGGCGGCCTCATGATGATCTACAAGCCGGCCGGCGACGGGCGCGACGTGCCGTGGCACCAGGACGAGGTCTACTGGGAGTTCCCGGCGCAGCGCTGTCACAGCCTCTCCGTCTGGATGCCGCTCGACGAGGTGACTCCCGAGAGCGGCTGCATGCAGTTCCTGCCGGGCTCGCACCGGCTCGACGTCCTGCGCTACCGCGAGCCGCCCGGCGAGCCGCTGGTCCTCGACCAGCCGGTCGACGTCTCCCGCGCTGTCGCCTGCCCGCTCGCGCCGGGCGGGGCGACCTTCCACCACTGCCGCACGCTGCACTACACCGCGCCCAACACGAGTGCGCGCCCGCGCCGCGCGTTCACCACCATCTTCCACGGTCCGCGCACGGAGCGGACACCGCCCCTCGTGCGACCCTGGCGCGGGGAGCACGGCTAGTCGACGAAGACCGCTAGAGGTAGCTGAGCCACGGCTAGCCCGCGTAGGCGCGCTCGAGCTCGCCGATGTCGAGCTTCTTCATGCCGAGCATCGCCGCCATGGCGCGCTGGGAGCCTTCGGAGTCGGGGTCGCCGATCAGGTCGGGGAGGATCGCCGGAACGATCTGCCACGAGACGCCGAACTTGTCCTTGAGCCAGCCGCACTGCTGCGCAGCCTCGTCGCCGCCCTCGGACAGCCGCTCCCAGTACGCGTCCACCTCGTCCTGGCTCTCGCACGTGACCTGCAAGGAGATGGCCTCGTTGAACTGGAACACGGGTCCGCCGTTGAGCGCCGTGAACGGCTGCCCGTCGAGCTCGAACGCGACGGTGAGGACGCTGCCCGGCGCGCGCCCGTGGATCTCGCGCCCGGCCTCCCCGTAGCGGGCGATCCGGGTGATGCGCGAGTTCGGGAACACCTTCGTGTAGAACTGGGCCGCTTCCTCCGCCCGGTCGTCGAACCAGAGGCACGGGGCGATCCTCGGGGCGATGCTCATGGATTCCTCCTGGGGACCGCACGCGGCGGCCTCGCTCCCAAGACGTTCGGGACGGGCGCGATTCGACCGCTCGGGTCACGGATAGACGCGCGACCCCGACGCGGCGTTCGTGCGCCGGGCCCGCGGGGCGACGCGGCGGGGCGGCGGCTAGGGCGTCGCGCGCCCCGCGCGGGCCGCCTCGGCCTCGATCCGGTCGAGCGCTTCGACGCGGCGCCCCTCCGGGCCGTCGAAGCGCTCGTCGCGCAGGCGCGCGAGCGCGGCCTCCTCGTCGGCGGGCGCCAGGCCCTCGGCCCGGATCGCGTCGCGCGCCCCGCGATAGGCCGCGACGCGCTCGTCCCACGCCGCGCGCCGTGCGTCGAGCTCTGCGAGCCGCGCGGCCGCCTCGGGCCCGACGCGGCGGTCGCGCTCGGCGGCGATGGCGCCGTCTCCGGCGCCGGCCGCGCGCAGCGCCGCCTCCGCCCTTCGCAGCTCGACCGCCGCCTGCGCCGCCGCACGCGCCTCGCGCTCCGCGGGCGGGAGCCGGGCGTCGAGATCGGCGATGAGGCGGTCGCGCTCGGCGGGCGAGAGGTCCGTGCGCTGCGCGACGCGGCGCCGCTCGAGGTCGAGCGCGGCGATCGCTTCCTCCTCCCCGAAGAGCGCGGCGGCGATCTCCGCGCCGAACACTGAACGGCGTAGCTCGCGGATGCGCTGGAGGCGCCGCTCCGGCTCGACGCGGAAGAGATCCGCCATCAAGAGGTCGGCCCCCGCGTCGCGGTAGACGAGCACGCGCTCGAAGAACGCCTCCGCCTCCGCCGCGGCCCCCGGCGGCAGGCGACGCCGGATCTCGGCGCGGATGCGAGCCGCGACGGCGGCGTCCGGCTCCTCGCCGGACGCCGCGAAGTAGTAGTCGAAGAGCGCGAGCGCCTCGGGACCCGGGACGAAGCGGCCGCTGGCGTCCACGCGCAGCGCTCCCGCGGGCTCGGTGCCGGCGAGCGAGCGGGGCAGCGGACCGACGGGCGCGCCCGGCGGCGAGCCCACGTCGGGCTGCGCGACAGCGGATGCGCCGACGTCCACCGCGTCCGGTGCGCCGGCGAGCGGCGCGGGCGCGCCGCCGCGCAGCGCGACGACTCCGAGGGCGAGGAGCGCGGCCGCCGCTCCGACGGAGAGCGCGGCCGCTCGCCTCACAGGCCGAGGTTCTTCAGCCGGTTGGCGTGGTTGCGGAAGAGGGTCTTGGGGTTCGACTCGAAGATCGAGACGAGCCCGATCACGTGGTTGACCTCGTCGAGGTGGTTCTGGAAGTAGTTGTCGCGGATCACGTCGCCGAGGTGCGAGCTGCAGCGCCCGACGAGGCCGTCGTTCGCCTCGGGGTAGAACAGCGACGTGAGGCCGAGCAGCCCGTCCGAGACGTCGAGCGCGTTCGTGAGCACGCCCGCCCCGCTCCACGAGTAGTAGCGGACGCCGCCCACGACGGCGGGGCCCTCGCCGCAGCTCGTCGCGGGGACGCCCTGGGGATGCGCGGCGTTGAACGCGGCGGTGCCC
>DATAGA010000251.1:0-2493 GCA_036257215.1 Myxococcota bacterium | reverse complement strand
GCCTGCGGCGGCGGCTTCATGCTCGCGCTCGCCTCGGACCTGCGCATCGCCGGCGAGTCGGCGCGCATGAACGCGGCGTTCATCAAGCTGGGACTCTCGGGCTGCGACGTCGGCGTCTCGTACCTGCTGCCGCGCCTCGTCGGCGCGTCGGTGGCCTCGGAGCTCATCCTCACGGGCCGCTTCCTCCACGCCGAGCGCGCGCGCGAGCTCGGGCTCGTCGCGGCCGTCGTCCCCGACGCCGAGCTCGAGGCCGAGGCGCGCCGCTGGCTCGCGGACCTCCTGCGCACGACGCCGCTCGGCCTGCGCCTGAGCAAGGAGGCGCTGACCGCGAGCCTCGACATGGGCAGCCTCGAGGCGGTCGTCGCGATGGAGGACCGCAACCAGGTCCTCTGCGCCCAGAGCCGCGACTTCCGCGAGGGCGTGCGCGCCTTCCTCGAGAAGCGGGAGCCGGTCTTCCAGGACCGCTGAGAGCGGGCCCCTGGGGGTCAAGTCGGTGCCCCCGGGCCGCCGATCCGGGACGCCGGGAGGACCGCGCCCCCATGGCGATCCGGCTCTTCGGGCGGCTGCTCTCGCTCGGGATCTTCGTCGCGGTGGCGATGGTGGTCTGGCCCGCGCTGCAGCGTCACCGCGCCGCGCAGGAGCGCGCGGTCGCCGAGATGGAGCGCGGCCAGGACGAGGTCGCGCTCGCGCTCGAGCAGGCGCCGCCGGCGGCACCCGAGCGCGACCGAGCGCCCGCCCCGGCGCCCGAGCCCGTCGAGCGCACCTACTACCGTTACGTGGACGCGGGCGGCAGCCTCCACTTCGTCGACTCGCTCGAGCGCGTGCCGGAGGAGCTGCGCCCGAGCGCGAAGCCCATCGCGCTCGCCGCGAAGACGACGAGCACGCCGCCGACGCCGAGCCGCGACGCTGCGCGCGCGGCGCGACCGCGGGCCTTCGAGCGCGCCGCCTCGCTGCCCGCGTCGAGACGGCCGGCGGCCTCCGCCGAGGTCGTCGTCTACACGACGTCGTGGTGCGGCTGGTGCCGCAAGACGCTGGCCTGGCTCGACGAGCGCGGCGTCGCGTACGAGAACCGCAACATCGAGCAGAGCGACGCGTGGCGTGACGAGCTCCTCGAGAAGACGGGCGGCGTCTCGATCCCGGTCGTCGAGATCGACGGCCAGCTCGTGCGCGGCTTCGACCCGGGGCGCATGGGAGAGCTGCTCTAGGGCTTGCGCCGTAGCGCCGCGCCCCCCCTCTGCCTACGTTTGAACGGCGCTCGCAGCGCAGGGGGGACCGGGAGGGCATGCCGATCGACGGCGATCGCTTCGTGGTCGAGGGCGGCCGGCCGGTGGGCGGCCGCCTCGTGCCCGCCGGCAACAAGAACGAGGCGCTGCCCGCTCTCGCTGCGGCACTGCTCGCCTCCGGCCCGTGCGTGCTCGAGAACGTGCCGGAGATCCGCGACGTGCGGACGCTCGTCGAGATCATGCGCGAGCTCGGCGTGGAGACGACCGCGGGCGCCGACCCGCACGAGCTGCGCGTCGACCCGAGCGGCCTCGTCGCCCGCGCGCCGAGCCACGAGCTCGGCGAGACGATCCGCGGCTCGTTCCTGCTCGCGCCGGCGCTGCTCCACCGCACCGGCCGCGCGCACCTCCCGCGCCCGGGCGGCGACCGCATCGGGCGCCGCCGCATCGACACCCACCTGCACGCGCTGCGCCTCCTCGGCGCGGAGGTCGAGCTCTCCGAGCGGCAGTACCAGCTCCGCCTCGCGGCCCGCTTCCGCGGAGGCGACATCTTCCTCGACGAGGCGAGCGTGATGGCGACCGAGAACGCGGTCATGGCGGCCGCCGTCGCCGAGGGCCGCACGCGCATCGCCAACGCCGCGAGCGAGCCGCACGTCCAGGGCCTCTGCCGCATGCTGCGGACGATGGGCGCGCGCATCGAAGGCGTCGGCACGAACGTGCTCGACATCGAGGGCGTGCCGGAGCTGCGGCCGGCCCGCCATCGCATCGGCCCGGACCACATCGAGATCGGCTCCTTCATCGCGATCGCAGCGATGACGGGCGGAGAGCTCCGCATCGGCCCGGTGGAGCCCGACGACCTGCGCATGATCCGCATGGTGTTCGCGCGCCTCGGCGTGCGGGCCGAGCTCGAGGGCCGCGAGCTCCACGTGCCGGGCAAGCAGGAGCTCGTCATCCAGGACGACCAGGGCGGCGCGATCCCGAAGGTGGACGACGCGCCCTGGCCCGGCTTCCCGAGCGACCTCACGTCGATCGCGCTCGTGCTCGCCACGCAGGCGCGCGGAACCGTGCTGCTGCACGAGAAGATGTTCGAGAACCGACTATTCTTCGTGGACCGGCTGATCTCCATGGGCGCGCGAGTCGTGCTGTGCGACCCGCACCGCGCGATCGCGACGGGCCCGAGCGAGCTCCAGGGCGAGACCCTCTCCTCGCCCGACATCCGCGCCGGCATGGCGCTCGTCGCCGCGGCGCTGTGCGCGCGCGGTCGCTCGGTGAT
>DATAGA010000247.1:0-3195 GCA_036257215.1 Myxococcota bacterium | reverse complement strand
TTGCTCTTCGGGTTCTGCGGGTCGCGGCGGCTCCACTTCTCGTCCGACGATCGTCGCGCCGCGCTGCGCAACCGGGGCGGCTCGTCGTCCCACGATCCGCCGCGCACCACGTGGGGGTACAGGGCCTCACCGCCGTCGTTGAACGGCGCTGTCACCGTTCCCGCCGCCTTCTTGTAGAACTCCGCGTCGTACGCGTCGGCCGTCCACTCGGCGACGTTTCCGTGCATGTCGTGCAGGCCCCACGGATTCGGCTTCTTCTGGCCGCCGACGTGCGGCTGCTCCTCCGAGTTGGCGCGGTACCAGGCGTAGTCGCCGAGCGCCGACGGGTCGTCCCCGAGCGAGTAGGCGGTCTTCGTCCCGGCCCTCGCCGCGTATTCCCATTCCGCCTCGGTCGGCAGCCGGTATTTCTTGCCGGTGGCGGCGGACAGCCACTCACAGTACTTCACGACCGAGTAGTGGGTGATCCCGATGACCGGCTGCTTTTCCTTGCCCCATCCCCATGATTCGTCCGCGTACGGCGGCGTGGGCCGGCTGACCGCGTCGGCGCCCTCCTTCGACAGCTCCACACCGAGCTTGCGCTTGCGCCGCAGGTCGAGACTGAACCCGAACTGGTCGTACTCGTCCCACGTGACCTCGACCTTCCCGATGTAGAAGGCCGGCAGCTTCACCTCGTGCTGCGGGCCCTCGTCGGGCTCCCGGCCGGGCTCCGACTCGGGGCTGCCCATCGTGAAGCTGCCGGCGGGAACGGGCACCATATCGAAGGTCACCTTCGTGTCGGGAATCGTTTCGGTGTAGGGCGCGAGCGCGGCGGCCGCCTGCGGCGCACCGGCGCGCGGGCGTGCGGGCCATGCGAGCGCGACGGCGGCGCACGCGATGACGACGGACAGGCTGATGCGGTTTCGCATGAAGTCCTTCCGAACGGGCGGGGACCCGGCGTGCGGGTCGGATACCGCGAACGACACGCCTGCGAGAGCGATGGCCACGCACTCGGGAACCCGGCCGTGGTCGGACAAGTCCCGGAGGTTTCGCGCATTCTATCGAAACTGCGCGGGAACGCCAGCACCTGCGGGGCGCAGAGCCGTGTGGCGAAGAGCTTGGGGCCGGACCTTTGGAGGCGGCTTTCTTGAATCGTACGTGGCGGGGCTTCCCGCCTGCGCTTCCCTCAGGAGCCTTGGAAGCTCTTGAAGGCTCAGCCGCGCGCGGCGGCTGCTTCCGGAGGCATTTGCGGCACGACTGCCGGTCTCAAGCGCTCGAGCGCGCGCCGCGAGAGGATCACGACAGGTGCGTTCTTTTCGACGGGGCGTGGACCCTTCCGCCGGCGCACTCGAACGCGCCTGATACGGCAGCCCGCAGTGTAGCCGGTCTCCGCGAGCGCCAGCGGGATGTTCAGCGACTTCAGCAGCTCGTGCAGATCACACGGGCGGGGCGTCGTCTCACGAGCCTCGCCCCCGCCGCCGGACCGTGCAGCGCGCCGCGTGCCGTTGTGGTACCGGTGCTCGCGGTGAGCCCACAGCGCGAGCGGCGCGGGCCGATCTCGTGGCGGCCGCCGCTCGGCGCGCCGGCGGCCCGTCTTGCCGTCCGCGACCGCGTTCCCGCCGCGGCGCCCAGCCTCCGCTTCATCCGCGGTCGCCAGGCCCTCTCTATCCGCATCGTCGAGCGCGACGGCATCGGCAGTGTCGTCCGGGCCAGCGTACAGCTCGTCATACCGAAGGGGCTCGGCAGGAACGGTCGCGTCGAGATCGTCGCTCCGTGATGCGACGCCGCTCTTGCTGCGTCCTGTCTGACGCCCACGCGGTGGCTTCTTCCGAGCGGCCGCTGTTTCTTCACGCTGTCCACGGGTTCGCGCGGGCGGAGCAGGACCGAAGCCGCCCGCCTGCTGTGCCGCCTTGACCGCCTCGGTGAGCGCCTCGGCCTGGGCCGCCAGCTCGCGCACGACCCGCTCGCGATGCGCCTGCTCGCGTTCGGTTTGTCTCGCCGCCAGTTCCCGATCCGTCTCGTCCCACGTGCCGTGTGAGAGCGGCGTTACGCCGCCGCGCACCGGCTGATACACCGGGACAACCACGAGTCTCCCGGGCGCGGCGTTGTCGGGCACACGCGCGTCGGCCGCGGGCGGCGGCTCCGCTGACCCCGTGTCGACCTGCTGCACGAGTACGACGGGGGACTCGGCACCGACAGCGCCGTGCATCTCGTGCGCGAGCCGATCGGCGAGCACACGCCTCGCCACCTCGCGTGCCTGGCGCTCCCGTTTCGCGAGTTCGCGCGCGACCGCGTCGCGCCCCGCGAGCTCCCGCTCCGCCGCCACGCGGGCGAGCCGCTGCCGCTCGGCCTCTTCGCGGGCCTGACGCACGCGCTCCTGCAGCTCCCGCGCGGCTTTCTCGAGCGCGAGGCGCTGGCGTTCTGCCTCTTCCCGCGCGCGCTTCTCCCGCTCCGCGAATTCCTTCTCGCGGCGCTCGCGTTCGTGGAGCTCCCGGGCGGCCTGTTCGAGCGCCAGGCGCTGGCGTTCCACTTCTTCGCGGGCGAGGCGTTCCCGCTCCGCGAACTCCTGCTCGCGCCGCTCGCGCTCCGCTGCCTCCCGGGCGGCCCGCTCCCGCTCGGCGACTTCCCGCTCGGCGTGCTCGCGGGCCAGGCGCTCGCGTTCGCCCCGCTCGTGTTCGGCGACCTCGAGGGCAAGCCGTTCGCGGGCTTCCAGCTCGCGCGTGGCCTGCTCGAGCGCCAGTCGCTCGCGCTCGGCGGTCTCGCGCGCAAGCCGCTCCCGCTCAGCCTCCTCGCGGGCCACTCGCTCGCGCTCGGCGAACTCCGCGGCGAGCCGATCGCGTTCGGCCGCATCGCGCTCGCGACGCTCGCGCGCGGCAATCTCGTGCTCGGCCCGTTCGCGCTCGAGCCGTTCGCGCTCGAGCCGTTCGCGCTCGGCCATCTCGAGCGCCTGGCGCTCGCGCTGCTCGGCCTCGTGCGCCGCCTGCTCGAGCGCGACGCGTTCGCGCTCCGCTTCTTCGCGCGCCCGCCGCTGCAGCTCGGCTTCCTCGCGGGCAAGCCGCTCCCGCTCGGCGAACTCCGCGGCCAGACGCTCGCGCTCGGCGGCCTCGCGCTCGCGGCGCTCGCGCTCGGCGATCTCGTGCTCCGCCCGTTCGCGTTCGAGCCGTTCGCGCTCGAGCCGTTCGCGCTCGGCCATCTCGAGCGCCACGCGCTCGCGGTGCT
>DATAGA010000200.1:0-3664 GCA_036257215.1 Myxococcota bacterium | reverse complement strand
GCCTCGAGCAGCTCGGCCACGCCCTCCCCCGTCGCGCCCGACGTGCGCAGCGAAGTCAGCTCGCCGAGCTCGGACGGCGGCCAGGGCGCGCGCCGGCGCGCCGGGTCGTCGCAGCGCGTCGCGACGGCGAGCACGGGCGCGCCGCGCGCGCGCAGGCGCTCGAGCTGCCCGAGGTGGCCCGCGTCCGCGCCGAGCACCGGGTCGATCAGGAGCAGCGCCACGTCGCAGTCGTCGACCACCTCGTCGACGAGCGCGTTGAGCGCACGGTTCAGGGGCTTCCCGGCTTCGTGGAAGCCCGGCGTGTCGACGAAGAGGACCTGCGCGCGCGGCTCGCTCCAGATGCCGAGGATGCGGCTGCGGGTCGTCTGCGGCTTCGCCGTCACGATGGCGAGCTTCTCGCCGAGGATGCGGTTGAGCAGCGTCGACTTGCCGGCGTTCGGGCGCCCGAGCAGGGCCACCACGCCGGCGCGGTGCGGGGCGTCAGCCATCGGCGGGATCGGGTGCGCTCGGCGCGGGCGCGCCGCCGGGCGGCCCGGACGACGGCCCCCCGTCGGCAGCTTCGGCGCGCCCGAGCGCGGCGCGCGCGGCAGCGACCTCGGCCGCGCGCTTCGTGCGGCCCGTGCCGCGACCCCACACCTCGCCGTCGATCTCGACCGCGACGCAGAAGCGGTCGTCCGCCTCTTCGATCCCGGAGTCGGACTCCGCGCGGTAGCGCGGCGTGCGCTGGTAGGCCGCGTGCGCCCATTCCTGGAAGCGCGTCTTCGGGTCGCGCGCGTGGACCGCGTCGCCGGCCGCGAGCTCCGCGCCGAACTCGCGCTCGACGAACGCGAGGACGGGCGGTAGACCGCCGTCGAGGTAGAGCGCGCCGATCACGGCCTCGAAGAGGTTCGCGAGGATCCGCTCCTTGTTCGCGCCGCCGCCGCGCTGCTCGGTCCGTCCGAGGCGGGCGTGGTGGCCGAGCTCGAGCCGGCGAGCCTTCTCTGCCAGCGCCGACGCGTTCACGAGCGCCGCGCGCGCGCGCGTGAGATGGCCCTCCTGCCACTCCGGGTACGCCGCGTAGAGGAGCTGCGCGACCGCGGTACCGAGCACCGCGTCGCCGAGGAACTCGAGGCGCTCGTTGCCCCCGCCCCCGCCGTGGTCGTTGGCGTACGAGGGATGCGTGAGCGCCGCCTCGAGCAGCGCCGGAGCCGCGAAGCGATGCCCGAGCCGCTCCTCGAGCGCCTTCACCCGATCGCCTCGGCGATCCACCCCCCGCCGAGGACGCGCTCGCCCTCGTAGAAGACCGCGGCCTGCCCGGGCGCGACGGCCGCCACCGGGGCGTCGAACCGCACCCGCGCGCCTCCGTCCGCCGTCGGCTCGATCGTCGCCTCCGCGCCCGGATGGCGGTAGCGGACGCGCACGAGCGCCCGGCGCGGCGCGCAGGACGCGGCGCCCGTCCAGCGCACGCCCTCGAGCCGCGCTCCCGCGGCGCCGAGCGACGACTCGGGTCCGACCACCACGCGGTTGTGCGCCGCGTCGAGCGCGCGGACGTAGAGTCGCTCGGGCCCCGCAACGCCGAGGGCGCGGCGCTGCCCCACGGTGTAGCGGTGCACGCCCGCGTGTCGCCCGAGCACGCGGCCGTCACCGTCGACGACGTCGCCGGGCCCGGGCGCCCGGCCCGGGCGCAGTGCCTCGACGACGCTCGCGTAGTCACCGCCTGGCACGAAGCAGATCTCCTGGCTCTCGGGCTTCTCCGCGGTCGCGAGGCCGAGAGAGCGCGCGCGCTCGCGCACCTCCGGCTTCGTGAGCTCGCCGAGCGGGAAGCGGATCCGCGCGAGCTGCTCCTGGCCGAGGTCGAAGAGGAAGTAGGTCTGGTCCTTCGCCGGGTCGCGCGCGCGCAGGAGCTGGAGCTCGCCGCCCTCCCCGTCGCGGGCGACGCGCGCGTAGTGACCCGTCGCCACGACGTCCGCGCCGAGCGCACGCGCGCGCGCCATGAGGCGTCCGAACTTGAAGCGCTGGTTGCACACGACGCAGGGGATGGGCGTGCGGCCCGCGAGGTACGCGTCCGCGAAGGGCTCCATCACCTCGCGCCGGAACTCGTCGCGGTAGTTGGCGACGAAGTACCGGATGCCGAGCTGCTCGGCGACGCGGCGCGCGTCCTCGGCGTCCTCGAGCGAGCAGCAGCGGCTGGCGCTCCCGGCGAGGTGGAGCGTCACGCCGACGACCTCGTAGCCCTGCTCGACGAGGAGCGCCGCCGCGAGCGAGGAGTCGACGCCGCCCGAGAGCCCGACGACGATGCGAGGCCGCGCGCCGGCCGAGCTCACGCCGCCGCCTCGCGGGCCCGCGCGACGAGGTCCGGGAGCAGTGCCAGCACGCGGTCGATCTGCGACTCGTCGACGCCGTGGCCGATGCTCCAGCGCAGCGTCGCGCGCGCCTGCGCGGGGCTGCGGCCCATGGCGGCGAGCACGCGCGAGGGAGTGATCGAGCCCGAGTGACATGCCGCGCCCATCGAGACCGCGACGCCCTCGAGGTCGAGCGCCTGGAGCAGCGCCTCGCCATCCGCGCCTTCGAACTCGACCGAGAGCGTGTTGGGCAGCACGGCGCCGGCCCCGCCGTTCCAGCGCACGCGCGGCACCTTCTCGCGGATGCCGGCCCAGAGGCGGTCGCGCAGCGCGGCGTAGCACGCCGCGCGCTCGCCGAGCTCGCGCAGCGCGAGCTCGCACGCGACGCCGAGGCCGACGATGCCCGGGACGTTCTCGGTGCCCCCGCGCCGCCCGCGCTCCTGCGGCCCGCCGTGCAGCCAGGGCGGAAGCGGTCGCCCGCGGCAGACGAGGAACCCCGCTCCCTTCGGGCCTCCGAACTTGTGCGCCGACGCGGAGAGGAACGACGCGCCGAGGCGCGCCACGTCGACGGGCACCTTGCCCACCGCCTGCGTCGCATCGAGGTGCAGCGGGACCCCGCGCGCCTGCGCGCGCGCGGCGAGCGCGTCCGCGTCCTGCACGACGCCCGTCTCGTTGTTGGCCAGGAGCAGCGACGCGAGCGCGGGGCCACGCGCGAGCGCGGCCTCGAGCCCGTCGAGCTCGAGTCGGCCCTCGGCGTCGACACCGACTCGCGTCACGCGGTGGCCGCGCTCCTCGAGGGCGGCCGCCGCCTCTTCGACGGACGGGTGCTCCGCCGTCGACGTCACGAGCGCAGCCGCCGGACCGGCGCTCGCGACGGCAGCGTGGAGCGCCGCGTGGTTCGCTTCGGTCGCGCCCGAGGTGAAGACGACGTCGCCGCTCGCCGCACCGACCAGCGTCGCGACGCGCTCGCGCGCCGCCTCCACGGCCGCGCGGGCGGCGGCGCCCTCGGCGTGCACGCTCGAGGGGTTGCCCGGCAGGTCCCGCAGCGCGCGCGACATCGCGTCGGCGACCTCGGCGCGAACGGGAGTGGTGGCGTTGTGGTCGAGATAGATACGCACGTCCGCGGGTCCCGCGGGGAAGCCTCACCCTAGTGGCTCGGACGCGGCCGGTCAACCGGCTCCACCCCCCGTCGCGGGCGACCTTCGGCGTCCTCGCCCGGCTGCGCACCGAGGAGGTCCGCCAGCGTGCGAGAGCCGATCTCCGCATCCGCGGCGTCGATCTCGCTCAGCACCTCGCACACCCGCTCGGCGACCTCGGTGGCTCCGATGTTCGCGTCGCGCGAG
>DATAGA010000178.1:0-8488 GCA_036257215.1 Myxococcota bacterium | reverse complement strand
AACGCGCACCCGCTGCGCCGCCTGCCAACCTCTGAGAAACCCCCGCCCCGGAGCGCGGGGATTCTACCCGAATCGGAGCTGCGAGTGCGCGACGCCCGCTCCACAGGTGCCGGGCCTGCCCCCGCTCACCCGCCCCGCGAGCAGGTCGATCCTGCGCACCGCGACCTACCTCCACCAGCGGCGCAGGCGCCGCTTCGCGGCCGGCGCGGGCGCGGCCGCGGGCGCGGGCTCCGCGGCCGGGCGCGGAGCCTTGGCGAGGTAGCACTTCGCGAGCTCCGCGACGTCGGGGAGATCGAGCGCCCGCGCGTACTCGTACAGGTAGCCCTTGAGATACGGCTCGGGCGGCAGCAGGTCGAAGCGCTCGTTCTCGATGTGCTCCAGGATGCGCACCCGCGTCCGCTCGGTCATCTCGGCGAGGCCGAGGCCCAGCGCCTCGCGACACCGGCGCAGGTAGGCCCCGGGCGCGGCCGGGTCAAGGGGAGGCAGCGGCTGCGGCCGCGCCGCGGCCCCGGCGCGCGCGGCACCGCGTGCTGCGCTCGCCGGCGCGGCGACCACGCGAGTACCGAGCTCCTGCTCTCGCTCGGCGCCGGCGGCGGCGTCGCGCTGGAGCCGCTGCGCGAGCGCCTCGATCTGCCGGGAGAAGCGCGAGAGCGGAAACGCCTGGAGGGCAGGCTGTCCCCGCTCCACCGCCGCGGCGACGTTCGGGTCGGTCTCGAGATGGCCCGCGAGCTCGATGGTGACGCCGATGCGCTCGCGGCACGAAGCGACGATGCGGGGGCCCACGCCGCGTTGCTCCGGGGTCCGCACCTGGTTCACGACCAGGAGCGGCGCGAACGCCTGCGCGCGGTCCTCGAGGGGCTTCGCGGCCGGCGGGTCGATCGCGCGCACGAGCGCGATGAGCTGCTCCGCGGAGTTCACGCGGCGCCCCCGGCCGTTCAGGCGCAGCCGCTGGATCGCGGCGGCCACGTCGGGGCGACGTGCGGCGTCGCGCAGCGAGCGATAGAAGGCGGCCCGGAGGAAGTACTCTGCGTTCTCGATCGCGGTGGGCTCGGGCGTCGTGACGACGAGGCCCCGTCGCGCCAGCAGGAAGAAGTCGAGCACGTTGAACGCGCTGCCCGCGCCGAGATCGAGCACGACGTCGTCGACGTCGAGGCGCTGCATCTGGCGGACCAGCCGCGCCTTCTGGCCGTGCGCGAGATTCGCCATCTCGAGCAGCGCCTGATTGCCGCTCACGAGCCAGAGGTTGGGGACCGACGTCGGAACCATGAGGTCCGCCATCGCGGACACGTCACCGGCCAGGAGGTGGGAGAGGGAGTAGCGCGGCCGCGTGACGCCGAACAGCGTATGGAGGTTGGCGCCACCGAGATCGGCGTCGATGACGACGCAGCGGCGTCCCGCTGCGGCCAGCGCCGCCGCGAGGTTCGCGCTGACGAGCGACTTCCCGACGCCGCCCTTCCCGCCGCCTACCGCGAGGATGCGCGGGCGCGTGTCGCGGCTCTCGGGTGAGGCCGCCCCACGCCCTCGCAGGGCGGACGCGTCCGCTCCGTGACCGCCGTCCGGGATCCGACTGGTGCGCACCATGCACCGACCCATCCACGTGTCGGAAAGCCGCCGCAGGAGGCCGCGTGACGGCCGTTACACACGTCGGGGACCCCCCGAGCCGGGCTCCTGCGCTACCTCTACGCCGTGCGCTGGATCAAGAGCCCGGCGTGGGACCTCGTCTGGGTCCTGAACGCGCTGTGGTTGGCCCCGCTGGTCCTCTTGCTGGCGCGCGGTCACGACGACGTGCGCGCCAGCCCGGTGGACGCGCTGTTCTTCGCGCTCACGGTGCCACTCTGGTTCGGCCATCGCGTCTCGTCGGCGTGGCTGGCCTACGCGACCCCGGCCTATCGGCCCCTGCTCGCCGCGCAGCGGCTGCGCTTCGTCGTGGCCCCGCTCGCGATCGCGGTGGCCTGCTTCGCACTGCTGCTGGCGCCCGAGAGCGTGCTGCCGATGCCGGTGAGCGAGCGGGCCGTGTGGCTCGCGGTGCTCAACTACCTGCTGGTGACCCAGCATTTCGCCGCCCAGCACTTCGGGCTGCTGAGCCTCTACCGCGTGCGCGCCGGGAGAGCGTCGGACGCGATGGCGCGGCGGCTCGACCGCTGGTTCGCGCTCGTCGTGGGCGGCGGCGTCGTCGTGGTGGCCGAAGCCGTATCTGGGTCGATCGCGTTCCAGGACCGCTGGGTCGACCCGCTCCTGGGACCGGTCTGGTCGGACGCGCTCGCGCGGACGCTGCGCGAGGGCGGCATGGCCTTCGTCGTTACGCTGACCGCCCTGATGCTGGGCGTCGAGCTGCGCTCGCAGCGCCCGTCACTGCCGCGGGTCGCCTACGTCCTCGGCGTCTCGGGCATGGTGCTCGTCGCCCTCGCGGCGCGCGACCCCTTCCTGTTCATCGTCGTGTGGAGCGTGCAGCACTGGACCGCCGCCATGGGACTCGCCTCGCTCGCGGCTCCTGCCGGCGTCGACGCGCCGGGCACGCGGGGGCAGCGGCTGCTCGCGCCCATCAACCGGCGCGCGTGGGCGGTCCTGCTCGTGCTCGCGGTCGTCTCCGCTCTCCTGCTCCCGGTGATGGAAGTGGAGGCCGTGAGCGACGAGTACGCCTACGCCGACCGCATCTTCGGTGAGACGGCGCGCTGGCTGCGCTCCTCCCCCTACGTGCCGGCGCTGCTCGCCCTCGGCTTCGCGACCGGCTTCATCCACTACCTACTGGACCGCGCGGCCTTCCGCTTCTCTTCGCCCGACGTGAGGCAGGCCGCCCGCGGACTCCTCCAGTGACGTTGCACGCCCCTTAAGGCGGGCGACCGGGGGGCCGAAGCGCCCTCCCGGGGGTGGCGATGTCCGCGCTCGTCCAGAGCTACTCGCTGTTGGCCACGCTGGTCTTCATCGCGGTGTCGGCCCTCGTCGCGGTCCGGCTCGTGCTGCTCGCTCGCCGCACCCGCGGCAAGCCCGAGCTCCTGCTCGGCCTCGGCATCCTCGGCACCGCCGTGCTCGGCTACGGGACGCTGATCGTGGCGACGGTGCTGCGCGGGGACACGAACCTCGTCGCGAAGACCTTCTCGGAGCGCGCCCTCTACGGAGCCGGGACGATCCTCCACGACGCGGGCGTCACGATGGTGATCCTGTTCGTGCTGACGGTGTTCCGCGCGGGCCAGCGCCCCGCGCAGGCCCTTGCCGCGGCGCTCCTCGTCGCGCTCTGGGGCGGGATGCTCGGCACCGAGCTCGAGAACGGCTTCCGCGATCCGGGCATCGGGAACGGCTTCTGGTGGGTCCGCTACGCCGTGATCTGGAGCTACCCGCTCTGGACCACCGTCGAGTCGTATCGCTACTACGCGCTCATGCGCCGGCGCATGGCCGTCGGCCTGGCCGATCCGCTGGTGGCGAACCGCTTCTGGCTCTGGGGCACGGGCGCTCTCGGCACGGCCCTCGCCACCTGGACGGCGAGCATCCCCTACTTCCTCGCGTCGCAGCCCGAGCTGGCGCTCGCCTGGACGCCCGCGATCCGGGTCGCCACCGCGACGGTCGGCCTCGCGACGGTCGGGCTCTACGCGCTCACCTTCTTCCCGCCCGCGGCCTACCGACGCTGGCTGGCGGGCGCGACCGGGGCCGCTCGCTAGACGCGAGCCGAGGCGAGTTCCTCTCCGCACGTGAGAGGGATTCGACGCAGGCGCAGGCCCGTCGCGTGCGCGATCGCGTTGGCGATCGCGGCCGGTGTCGGCCCTTGCGTCGCTTCGCCGGCGCCGAGGAACGGGGAGCCCGGGCGATCGATCAGGTGAGTCTCCACGTCCGGGACTTCCGCGAAGGTCAGGATTGGATAGCTGTCCCAGTCGCGCGACAGGATGCGGCGCGTGTCGAAGCGCACCTCTTCCTTCAGGGTCCAGCTCGCGGACTGCACGAACCCTCCCTCGAGCTGGTTCGTGAGCCCATCGGGGTCGACGACCTCGCCGGCGTCGGCTGCGATCACGGCGCGGACCAGGCGGATCTCGCCGCCCTCGGCGACTTCGAGCTCGACGACGACCGCGGCGTAGCACTTCGCGTTCTTGTAGCGCGCGAACGCCAGCCCCTGGCCACGCCCGGCTTCCGCGCGCCGGCGCCAGCCCGCGCGCTCCGCGGCGGTCTCGAGCACCGCGCGCGCCCGCGGATCGTCGAGGTGCGCCAGCCGGAACTCGAGCGGATCCCGGCCCGCGCGCAGCGCGAGCTCGTCCATGAACGACTCGATCGCAAACACGTTCGCGTAGGCGCCGAGCCCGCGCGCGGACGAGACGCGCAGCACAGGATCGCACGCGAAGTGCTTGACCACGCGCTTGCGCGCGAAGGCGTAGAGGGGATCCGCGTTGCGATGGATCCCCGCGTGCGGCTCCAGGCGCGGCTCTGAACGCGTGCGCGGCAGCGCGGGATCGCGGTGCCAGCTCGCCACCAGGTTGGAGCTCCCCGCGACGGGCAGCGGGCGTCCGAGATGCGTGTGGCTCACCACCTCGTGGTTCCAGTCGATCACGCGTCCGGCGGAGTCGAGGCTCCCCTCGAGATCGACCACCATCGCCGGGCCGTACGGCTCCCAGGCGTGCTCGTCCTCGCGGGTCCACTGCACGAGCACGGGCGAGCCGGGTACGGCGCGGGCGAGCAGGGCGGCGTCGAGCGCCGCGTCGTCCGCGCCGTTGTGGCCGTAGCAGCCGGCGCCGTCCGCGTGGATCACGCGGATCTGGCGCGGGTTCATGCCGAGTGCCTGCGCCAGTGCGGGTCGCAGGATGTGGACGCCCTGGCTGTGACTCCAGACGGTGAGCTGGCCGCCGTCGAGCTTCGCGAGCGCCGACGACGGTGCGATCGACGCGTGCATCTGATACGGACGCAGGTAGCGCGCGCGCAGCGTGGCCGCGGCGCCCGCCGGAGCGACGTGCGGCTCGAGCGGAGCGTCGACGGCCGCGCCGTCGATCACGGGAAAGCTGCGCCGCTCGCTCGAGAGCAGCGTCTCGTACGCGCGCTCGTGACCGGGCAAGGTGGGCTCTTCTTCCCAGCGCGCGGCGGCGGCGAGCAGCTCGCGGGCGCGCACCGCCTGCTCCTCGCGCTCGGCCACGACGCCGAGGAAGCTCCCATCGCGCACGAGCGCGCGGACGCCCGGGAGCTCGCGCAACGCACTCTCGTCGAGCGAGACCAAACGCGCCCCGTAGCCCGGCGGGCGCACGACGCGCCCGAAGAGCAGACCCTCGGGTGCGAGATCGGACAGGAACGCGCCGCCCACGAGCTTCTCGCGGAGGTCGACGCGCGTTCCGGGCCGACCCACGATGCGGTGCGTCTCGGGCGCCTTGGGCAGCGCCTCGCCGGTGACCTCTCGAGCGAAGTCGCGCCCGCCGAGCAGCTCCCAGTAGGTAGTGCGCCGCTCGCTGCCGCGCGCGCGCACCGTGCCATCGTCGACCTCGAGCTGCGAGAGAGGAGCGCCGAGGCGCTGCGCGGCCAGCTCGAGCAGATACTGGCGCGCCTCGGCCGCGACCTGGCGCATCGCGCTGCCGCTGTCCTCGACCGACATCGATCCGACGGTCATCAGCTCGTTCGGACCGCGCGCAGTGTCGGCCGTTTCGACGCGCACCCGCGCGAGCGCGACGTCGAGCTCCTCCGCACCGATCCGCGCGATCGCGGTCTTGATCCCCTGCCCGAGCTCGGCCTTGCCCGTGCGCAGCACGACGGTGCCGTCGGCTTCGATCCGGATCCAGGTGTCGAGACCGGGGTGGCGCTGCAGGCTGGACGACAGGGCGCGCCGGGGCTCGCTCACCTCGCGACCTCGCGCGCGGCGCGGCGCGCTGCGCGCAGGATGCGCGGATGCGCGCCGCAGCGACACAGATGCGAGGCGAGCGCGCGCCGGAGGTCGGGCTCGCTCGGCGCCGAGCTCCAGGCCAGGAGCGCGACGATCTCCATCAGGATTCCGGGGACGCAGTAGGCACACTGCGCGGCGTTCTCGGCGAGGAAGGCCTGCTGCACGGGATGGAGCGCGTCGCCTTCGGCGAGCCCCTCGACGGTCAGCACCTCGCGCGCGCCGACCTCGCAAACGGGCAGCGCGCAGCTCATCACCGCCTCGCCGCCGACGACCACCGTGCACGCGCCGCACTGCTCGAGCCCGCAGCCGAACTTGGCCGCGCGCAGGCCCAGGTCGTTGCGTAGCACGTAGAGCAGCGGCGTCGCCGGATCGACTGCGACCCGCTCGAGCCGCCCGTTCACGCGGATCTCGATCGGCTCCGGCATCGTCGCAAAGGCTACCAGCTAGTGGGCCGGCGCCTCGTCGCCCCAGATCTCGCGGAGCCGCGCGTCCCTCCCGCAGCCGTAACGGTAGTAGCGATACCGGATCGGGTTCTTCCGGTAGTAGTCCTGGTGGTACTCCTCCGCGCGGTAGAACGCGCCGGCCGCGACGATCTGCGTCTTCACCGGGACGCCGAGCTTCTTCTGGACCTCGGCGAGCGAGCGCTCGGCGGCGGCCCGCTGCGCCGCGTCGTGCACGAAGATGGCGCTGCGGTACTGCGAGCCGATGTCGCAGAACTGGCGGTCGGCGACGGTGGGGTCGACGTTGCGCCAGAAGACCTCGAGCAGCTTCTCGTAGCCGATCTTCGCCGGGTCGTAGGCGATCTCCACCGCCTCGGCGTGGCCGGTGCCGCCGCCGGAGACCTCGTCGTAGCTCGGGTTCACCTTCGAGCCACCGGTGTAGCCCGACGTCACGGAGACGACGCCGGGGAGCTCTTCGAACGGCGGCTCCATGCACCAGAAGCAGCCGCCGGCGAACGTCGCCAACGCCTCGCCGGCGCGGGCGTCGCCGGGCGCCGCAGCGAGCGCCAGCGCGAAGGCCGCGAGGAGGACCCTCACGAGGCCCTCACGAGCGCACCAGCGGCGGCAGCGGCTCGCCCTGCGGCACGAAGCGCAGCGCGACGCCGTTGTTGCAGTAGCGCAGGCCCGTGGGCTGCGGCCCGTCGTCGAAGACGTGGCCCTGGTGCCCGCCGCAGCGCGCGCAGTGGTACTCCGTGCGCGGGAGCACGAGCTTGAAGTCGGTCTTGGTTTCGACGTGGCCCTCGATCGGCCGGAAGAAGCTCGGCCAGCCCGTGCCGCTGTCGAACTTCGCCGAAGACTCGAAGAGCGGGAGCATGCACGCCGCGCACACGAAGGTGCCCGCCCGCTTCTCGCGGTCGAGCGGGCTGGTGCCGGCGCGCTCGGTGGCCTCCTCGAACAGGACGGCGTACGCCTCGGGCGGGAGCCGCTTCTTCCACTCGCTCTTCGCCAGCGCGAAAGGCTCGACGCGCGGGCCTTCCTCGGCGCCGGCCGCGCGCCGTCCGAGCACGGCCGCCAGCGCGCCGCCCAGCATCCCCTGGAGAATCTTCCTCCGGCTCGTCCCGCTCATCGCTCCTCCCTGCGCGGCGAGGGAACGGCGCGACGCTCGCCGACCGCGCCTCTCCCCCACGCTCCGCTTTGGACACCGCGACGCCGCACACGGTAACGCGCCCGCGCGAGCGCCAACGACGCGCAACGGCTCCCCGCCTTGACCCCGCCCCGCCGGCCGAGGAAGCTCGCGGGTGTGGTGCGGCTTCAGCCAGCCGCCCACTGGAGCCGAGGGATGGGCACGGCGCAGGAGATCCCGGTCGGCGAGGACCCGCGCATCGCGCGCGTCGCGCGCGTGATCGAGGCGGGCGGCTGCGCGATCGGCGCGCTGTTCGACCTGGCCGATGCGCATCCCGGCTTCACGGTGACGGACTCGCTCGCGTTCCCCGACGGCCCGCTCGCGCCGGCGCTCACCGCGATCTTCGGCCGCCGCGTCGACGTGGTGGCCTACGCCGCGACCCACCGATCGCACGTGGCGCGGCGCGACGGCGTGCTGTTCGTCAACCCCGGGAGTCCGAACCTGCCCTCGGACGGGCGGGGCACGGTCGCAAATCCTCGACCTCTCCGGCGCGGACCCGGCCGTGGAGATCCGCGAGGTGCGCGGCTAGCACCGCCGGCGCCGCACGTTGCCGAGCGCGGCGAGCCGGCCGAGCGTCGGTGGCCGGACCCATCCAAGCCAGCGGTGTCCGCGACGAGAGGGGTGGGTGGGCTCTGACAGCGGACTCGGGCGTCGGACGAGCGCCCCTAGCGATACCCTCGGGCCTGCAGGTCGAAGAGCTTCGCATAGCGGCCACCGAGGGCGACCAGCTCGTCGTGGCCGCCCTGCTCGACGATCTGGCCCTCCACGAGCACGACGATCCGGTCGGCCATGCGAACCGTCGAGAAACGGTGCGAGATCAGGATCGCGATGCGGCCTCGGGTGAGCGCGCGGAAGCGCTCGAAGACCGTCGCCTCCGCGGCGGCATCCATCGACGCGGTCGGCTCATCGAGGACCAGGATGTCGGCCTCGCTCCGCATGAAGGCGCGCGACAGCGCGATCTTCTGCCACTGCCCGGCGGAGAGCTCGCGTCCATCCTTGAACCAGCGGCCGAGCTGGGTATGG
>DATAGA010000172.1:0-10215 GCA_036257215.1 Myxococcota bacterium | reverse complement strand
CCGGGCCGTCTTCGCCGTCTGGGGCACGGTCGCCGAGGCGCCGCCCTATCTGCCGTCGCTCGAC
The DNA here is from genome assembly GCA_036257215.1 of Myxococcota bacterium. Lineage (GTDB taxonomy): Bacteria > Myxococcota_A > UBA9160 > UBA9160 > UBA6930 > DATAGA01. Next base: position 10,151 of record DATAGA010000172.1, on the reverse strand, counting down.
GACGCGCTCGTGCGGCTCGAGGGCGCGGGCTTCTCCGTGCTCGCGCTGCGCAACGCGAACCTCGCCACGCTCGAGCTCTTCAACCACGCCGCGCTGCTGCGCCTGCGCGCGATCGACGGAACGCCGCGCACCGTGCTGCTGCTCGGCCTCGAGGGCGAGCAGGCGACGGTGGTGGGGCTGCGCGGCAGCGAGCCGCTGCGCGTGCCGTGGGCCGAGCTCGAGTCGCGCTGGACGCGCGAGACCTGGATTCCCTGGCGCGACTTCGCCGGGCTGCCGGGCGTGCTCGCGCCCGGCCACCGCGGCGAGGGCGTCGCCTGGCTGCAGGCGACGCTCGAGAGCCTCGGCTTCCTCACCGCGGCGCAGCGTTCCGGCGTCTTCGACGAGGCGACGCGCGACGCCGTCCGCGAGTTCCAGCGCAGCCGCAACCTCGCCGTCGACGGCACCGTCGGCCCGCTCACGAAGGTGATCCTCTACCAGTCGCTGCCCGAGCTCGCGATTCCCCGGCTCGTGCCGGTGAGCCGCGCGCAGGAGCTGGGTTGAGCTCCATCCTCAAGGCGCTCCAGCGGCTCCAGGGGGAGCGCGGCGGCGCCGGAGCGCATCCCGCGCTGCGCGACGACCTCGCGCGCGAGCTGACGGCGGAGCGCGCCGCGGCCGAAGGGACGCCGCCCGTCGAAGCACCCCCGGCGCGCTGGCTCGTGCCCGCCGCGGCCGCCGTCGTGGGCGTCGCAGCGCTCGCCCTCGCCGGCTTCGTCGCCGTCCGCGCGCTCGAGCCCGATCCGGCCTCGCTGGCCACGGCGCCCGCGCCCGTCGCGGCACCGGCTGCGGAGGAGCCCGACCCGGCGGCGCCGCCCGCGCCCGGCGAGCCGGTCCTCCGCGCCGCGCAGCCCGCGCGGCCTTCGGCGCCGCCCGACGAGGCGCCCACGCTGCCCGCGAGCACCGTCGCCGCGGAGGAGGGCGCGCAGCCCGCGCCGGAGCCGGCCGTCGCGCCGCCGCCTCCCGCGCCTAGCGTGCCCGCGAGCACGCCGAGTGTGCCCGCAAGCGCTCCGGCGTCCGTCACACTCCGCGGTGTCGCGCCGGCCGCGGCCGCGCCTCTCGCTTCCGGCACGGCCGCGCAGCCCGCTCCCGCGGCCGCCGCACCGCCCGCTCCCGCTGCGGGGCCCGCGGCCGCGCGCTCGCAGGTCCCGCACATCGAGCTCGCCGGTCCCGGGGCGCCGGCGAGCTCGCCGCCGCCGCCCGCCGCCGGTGCCGCCGCGCTGGCGGCCGCGCCCGCGTTCGCGCCCGAGCGCGACGTCGCGGACGCGCCGCCCGCCGCGGACGAGGCGCCGCGCGTCGAGCCCGTCCCGGCGCGCGAGCCCGACTTCGCGGTCGTCGTGCCGCCGCCCGAGATCTCGGTGCTGCGGACGTCGTGGCATCCGCGGCCGGACCGCCGCGTCGCGCGCGTGCGTCTCGCCGGCACGCCGACTCCGATCGAGGTCCACGAGGGCGACGCGTTCTCGACGGTCGTCGTGAAGGCGATCGAGCCCTCCGGGGTCGTCTTCCTCCACGGCGGCCGCGAGCTGCGCCGCGGGGTGGTCGGCGACTAGCCCGCGCGCGGCGCGGCGCCGCGCGGCGTCGCTCAGCGCACGGAGATCGAGCCGTTCGAGACGCGCGCGCGGATCGGGGCGCCGCCGCGGCCGAGCGTTCCGCGCAGGCGCCCGCCGCTGTGGTCCTCGGCGCCCGCGATGTCGCGCTGCGTTCGGATCACGCCGTTGTCGACGCGCAGGTCGACGTCGCCGTCCACGTCGTCCGGGAGGTCCATGCTGATGCGCCCGTTGCTCGTGGCGAGCGTCACGCCCTCGGCGCCGATCTCGTCGAGATCGAGGTGGATCATGCCGTTCGAGGTGGAGGCGTCGACGGAGCCGCGGTGGTCCTCGAGCTCGATCTTCCCGTTGCTGGAGCGGGCGCGCAGGCGCCCGCACGTGCAGACGGTCTTGACCTTCGCGTTCGACGTCGCGACGGAGATGTCGCCGACCACGTCCTCGATGCGCACGGTGCCGTTGCTCGACTTGCAGCGCACCGCGCTGCGCAGGCCCTGGACGCAGACGCGGCCGTTCGCGGCGGCGACGTCTACCCGCAGGCCGCGCGGCACGCGCAGCTCGACGTCCACGAAGCCGCGCCGGTTCCAGCGCCCGGGGATCTCGAAGCCGAGCACGAGGCCGCCCGCCTCCTCGCGCGCGTCGAGGCGGATCCCGCGCGCGAGCGCCTCCGCCGCCTCGGCCGACTCGGCGCGCGCGACCTTGCGCATCGTGAGCTCGACGTCGTCGCGGTCTTCGCCCACGACGCGGGTGCGGCCGTTCGCGTTCTCGACCCGCAGCCCTCCGCTGCGCGGCGCCGCCAGCGTGCGCGACTCGACGTCCTCTGCGCGCTCGCGCCAGGGAACGCCCGCGAGGAGCGAGCGCAGGAGACCGCCGAAGCCGCGGCGGCCGCCGCCGGCACAGGGATCGCGGGTCTCTTCGCTCACGGCGACGTCCTCCGCGGGGCGGGGACGGGAGACGACCAGGAGCGGGTGGCGTCGCCGGACATCTAGTGCAGCCGCCGATCGTCGTCGCGCCAGGAGCGCTGTTGCTGGCGCCGCACCTCGTAGAGCTGGCGCCGCATGCGCCAGCGGCGGAAGCGGTGCTGCAGCGTCCGGAGCGACGGGAGCAGCGGCTGGCGCCGCTCGGTGCGGAAGAGGAGCCAGCCGACGACGACGCCGCCGAGGTGGCCGAGGTGGCTCACGTTGGGCGGCCCGAAGAAGAACTCCATGAAGAACAGGAACGGGATGAAGTAGAGCGCCTTGATCGGAATCGGCGGGAAGAGGAGCATGATCGTGCGGTCGGGCCAGGTGAGCGAGTAGGCGAGCAGCACGCCGAAGATCGCCCCCGAGGCGCCGAGCGTCGGCAGCAGGTAGCTCATCGGCGTGCCGAGCCCGACGAGGACCGGGAGCGCCGGCACGAGCACGATCAGCAGGCCCGCGCCCACCCCGCACATCAGGTAGAAGCGCAGGAAGCGCTGCTCGCCCCAGGCCGCCGCCAGGGGCGAGCCGAACATCCAGAGCGCCAGCATGTTGAAGCCGACGTGGGCCAGGCCGGTGGGGGCGTGGAGCCACATGTAGGTGAACGGCTGCCAGACGGCGCCGCGCCAGAAGGCGGCCGGCGTGGCGGCCAGCCAGCTCGTCAGCGCCGGGAGCAGGAGCTGCGCGATGAAGACGCCGACGTTCACCAGCAGCAGCGTCTTCACGACGTCGGGCGTGTGCGGCGGCCCGAACCGAACCTGAGACTGGTTCCCGCGTCCCTGCACGCTCTCTCCGAACCGTCACCGTCCCGTCATCGGCCCGCGCGCGCCGGCCCACGGCCGCTGCTGCGGCCGCGCGGCGAAGGGGTCGCTAAGGAGATCGGCGAAACGGATGGGCGGGAAAGGGCGCGTTTTCCCGCCGCTCCGGATAGGCTAGATCCCGGAGGGGCGGCGGTCAACGAGGTTCAGCCAGCGGCCCGAACGCGTCTAGAACGTGACGCGCCGCGTCAGCTCCGAGGCCCGAACAGTCGACCACGGGGAGCGAGAGCCGCAGCTCCGCGGCGAGCTGCGTCAACGTGCGGCGGCAGTCGGCGGGGTCGCCCGCCACGATCGCCTCGCCGAGCTCGGCGTCCGAGAGGTCCGCGAACCACGGGTTCCAGTGCCGGAACTCGGAGCGGAGCGCCGGGTCGGCCGCGTTGCGCCCGGGCCGCGCGAAGATCCACATCGAGCGCTCGATCGAGGCGGGGTCGCGCCCCTCGGCGGCGCACGCGCGCGCGAGCGCGGCGGCGGCCTCGGCGACGCGCGCGCGGACGGGCGGGAGGTTCACGTCCCAGCGGTCCGCGTGACGCGCGACGACGCGCAAGAGGCCCGCCCGGCGCGCGCCGACCGCGATCGGGACGCGTCCGCCGGGCGGCGTCGGGTGCACGCGCGCGCGGTCGAGCTGCACGAAGCGCCCGCTCCGGCTCACGGTCTCGCCGCGCCAGAGCGCGCGCAGCGCGTCGAGCAGCTCGTCGAGCCAGGCGATCCGCCCGGGCGTGTCGAGGTAGGGCAGGCCGAAGCGGCGGTCCGCGTCGTGGCCGCCGATCGACGCCAGGAAGCGCAGGCGTCCCGGGAAGATCCGCTCCGCCGTCGCGACGGCCTGCGCGAGCTTTCCCGCGTTCCAGTGGTGCGGCAGGCGGATCGAGCCGAGCGCGATGCGCTCCGTGCGCGCGAGCAACGCCGTGGTGAGCGTCCAGCCGTCGAGCACGTCGCCGTCGCCGCGGCTCTCGAGCATCGACACGTCGCCGTCCACGTACGCGGCCCCGTAGCCGGCGGCCTCGGCGCGTCGCACGAGCTCGAGCAGCGCCTCGAACGGGAGGCTGTGCCAGGTGAAGGCGATCCCGAGCCTCATCCCGGCAGCCGCGCCAGCACGCCCACGCGCCGCGCGGCGTGCAGCAGCGCGAGCGCGCTCTTGGCGTCGCGCAGCTCGCCGCGCTCGACCATGTCGAGCGCGCGCGCGAGCGGGACACAGACGACCTCCATCACCTCGTCGATCTCGCGCCGGTGCGGCACCTCCTCGAGGTCGAAGGCCGCGAAGAGGTGGATCACCTCGTCGCTGAAGCCCGGCGTGGTGAGGATGGAGCCCAGCTTCTCGAGCCGGCCGGCGCGGCGGCCGGCCTCCTCCTCGAGCTCCTTGCGCGCGCACACCTCGGGCGCGTCGCCGTCGAGCTTGCCGGCGGGCACCTCCCAGATGACGCCGCCCGCGGCGTGGCGGAACTGGCGGAGCAGGAGGACCTCGCGCGGCGAGACGAACGGCACGACGGCCGCTGCGCCCGGATGCCGCACGACGTCGAGCTCGACGCGGTGGCCGTTCGGGAGCGTCACCTCGTCGACGCAGACGACGATGGATCGGCCGCGGTAGACGACCCGGCTCTTCAACGCGCGCGCCCGCGGTGCCCGCGCGCGGTCCGCCGCGAGCGCGTCGGCGCCCGCGCCGGTCCCTGCGCCCCGCGCGCCGCGGCCTTGGGCGCAGCGGCGCGCTGGGCGCGCCCGGGCCACGGGCAGTCCTCCGCGAGCGGGCACTCCTCGCAGCGCGGCCGGCGCGCCTGGCAGCACACCCGGCCGTGATGGATCAGCTGGTGGGTCGTGTGGGTCCAGCGCTCGCGCGGGACGAGCGCCGAGAGGTCGGCCTCGATCGCGACCGGGTCTTCGCTGCGCGTCAGCTCGAGCCGCTGGCTCACGCGCGAGACGTGGGTGTCGACGGCGATGCCCGGCACGTCGAACGCGTTGCCGAGCACGACGTTCGCGGTCTTGCGCGCGACCCCGCGCAGCGTGAGCAGCTCCTCCATCGTGCGCGGCACGGCGCCGCCGAAGCGCTCGGCCACGTCGCGCGCAGCGGACTGGATCGAGCGGGTCTTCTGCCGGTAGAAGCCCGTCGGCCGCACGAGCGCCTCCACCTCGGCCGGGTCCGCGTCGGCGAGTGCGCGCGGCGTCGCGAAGCGCCGGAACAGCTCCGGGGTCACGCGGTTCACCATCTCGTCGGTGCACTGGGCCGAGAGGATGGTCGCGACGAGGAGCTCGAAAGCGTTCCCGAAGCGCAGCGCGATGCGGGCGTCGGGGTAGGCGAGGTCGAGCGAGCGGAGCAGCCGGCGGGTCCGCTGCGCGCGCGCGTCCCGGGACTCCGCCATCCCGCGACTGTAGGCGAGGAGCGGCGTACCTTACATCCGATGGGCGGGCGGACCGACGAGCGCATGGTGACGATCCCGCTGCGCGCGCCGGAGGAAGGCGCGCTCGAAGGCGTGTTCCAGGCGGGCGCGCTCGACGAGGGGCAGGGCTGCGTCATCGCACCGCCGCACCCGCTCTACGGCGGCAGCATGGACTCGCCGGTCGCGAGCGAGCTGGCGTACGCGGCGGTGCGCGCCGGGATCGCCGCGCTGCGCTTCAACTGGCGCGGCGTGGGCGCGAGCGCCGGCATCGCGAGCGGGGAGCCGCGCGACGCCGACGCGGACTACGCCGCGGCGCTCGCGCACCTCGGCGCCACGGTGGCCGGCAGGCTCGTCGCCTGCGGCTACTCCTTCGGCGCCGCCGCCGCGCTGCGAGCGGCGCGCCTGCACCCGCGCATCGGCCGCGGGCTCCTCGTCGCACCGCCCCCCTCCCTGGTCGAGGCCGGCGCGTTGCGCGAGCTCGAGCGCCCGGCGCTCGTCCTCGTCGGGTCCGCCGACCGCATCGCGCCGCACGACGCCCTCGCAGCCGACGTCGCCGCGGCGCCGGGCGCGCGGCTCGAGCTCATCGCCGACGCCGACCACTTCTTCATGTCGGGCCTCGCCGAGCTCGGGCGTCGCGCCCACGCCTGGCTGGCGCAGGGGACGGCGCGCGGGCGTTGAGGCCGCGCGGGCTTCCGTCAGCCGGGCGCCGCCGGGAGCCGCAGCGCGAAGGAGCTCCCGCCGCCCGGCCTTTCCTCGACCTCGAGCGTGCCGCCGGCCTCCTCGGCGATCCGGCGCGAGATGGAGAGGCCGAGCCCGCCCGGCGCCGCCGGCTTGGTCGAGTAGAAGGGCTCGAAGACGCGCTCGCGCAGCGCCGGCGCGATGCCGGGTCCCTGGTCCTCGACGCGCAGCTCGACGCCGCCCTCCGCCGCGCGCGCGGCCAGCCGCACGCAGCCGCCGCGCGGCGTCACGTCGAGCGCGTTGAGCACCAGGTTCAGCACGATCTGGCGCAGAGCGTCGGGCGCGAGGGCGGCGGCGAGCTCGGCGTCGGGCGCGTCGACGCTGAGCTTCACGCCGAGGTCGGCGGCCCGGTGGGCGACGAGCTGCGCCACCGACTCGCACGAGGCCGCGAGCGGCGCCTGATCGAGCTCCCGCGGCGCCTGCGCGGGGCGTGCGTGCGCCAGCACGAGGTCGATGAGCCGCTCGATGCGGCGCAGCTCCTCGGAGGCGAGCTCGCGGAAGCGCTCGCGGAACTCGGGCTCGCCGGCGCGCTCGGGTAGGAGCTGAAGGAAGGTCTTCACCGACACCAGCGGGTTTCGGATCTCGTGGACGATCTCGGCGACGAGCTCGCCGAGCGACGCGAGCCGGTCGAGCCGGCGCACCTCGCCGTCGAGGCGCGCGAGCCGCTCCTCCCCTGCTGCGGCCGCGAGCGGGCCGGCGAGCCGCTCCGCCGCGGCGGCGAGCGCCGCGAGGGTGCGCGGCCGCACCGGGCCCGCGCCCTCGCCGTCCGGCCCGACGAGCAGGACGGCGAGCGTCGCGCCGGACGACCCGCGCACCGGCGCGGCCGCGGCCAGCCCGCTCGCGCGCGCTCGAGGCGCCGCGGCGCCCGCGAGGTCGCTCGGCCCCTCGAGCGCGGCGAGCGCCGCGAACTCGGCGTCGCTCGGGGGCGCGACCTCGCCCTTCGCCGCGAGCGCGATCGCGCCCCCGTCGAGGCCGCGCGCCCACGCGACGGCGCGGTCGCAGCGCAGCTCGCGGCAGAGCCCGTCGAGCGCGTGGGTGAGCAGGCTCTGCGCGTCGCCGCCGGCGCCGCGCGCCGCGCCCTTGCCGGGGGCGAGCCGGCGCCGCCGCCGCGTCGCTGCGCGGCTGGCGCTCGCCGTGTCGCTGCGCCGCCGTCCTTCGTCCACCTGAGCCGTCACTACATCGACCCGGCATCGCGTGTCAATCCGGCGGGGCGGCCCATGCAAGCGGCCTTGGCGGCGCGCGTCCGCACGCCGGCTCGGGAGCGCGCCAGCGGGGCCTAGAAGTCGAGCCGCTCCATGCGCCGCTGCTCCGTCGCGCTCACCGCCGAGCCCTCCGAGGCGCGCGGCAGCTGGCCCTCGGCGAACGCCTGCAGCTGGCCGGAGGCCGAGAGCCCGCCGCTGCGCGGGTCGACGCGCGCGAAGACCACCCCGTCGGGCACCTCGAAGTCGGCGACGGGGCGGTCGGCCAGGGCGGCCTTCATGTAGTCCACCCAGATCGGGAGCGCGGCCCGGCCGCCTGTCTCGCCCTTGCCGAGCACGTCCTTCGAGTCGAAGCCGACCCAGACGCCGGCGGCGACGTCGGGCGAGAAGCCGATGAACCAGGCGTCGGCCTGGGAGTTGGTCGTCCCGGTCTTCCCGGCGACGGGCCGCTCGAGCGCCCGCGCCTTCCCGCCGGTCCCGTTCGGGTGGGTGATCGTCGCCTTGAGCAGGTCGACCGTGAGGTAGGCCTGGATCGCCGGCATGACGCGCTCGCCCGCCGCCGGCGGCGGCAGCGCACCGGGCGCCAGCGCGCTCGGCGGCTCGAGCGTGAGACCCTCGGCCACGACGCGCCCGTCGCGGTCGACGACGCGGCGCACGAACGACGCGGCGACGGCGAGGCCGGAGCGCGCGAACACCGCGTACGCCCGCGTGAGCTCGAGCAGCGTCACCGGGTACGAACCGAGCGCGATCGATAGGTTCGGCTCGAGCGTCGCGCGCACGCCGAGCGCGCGCGCGAGCTCGATCACGTGGTCGACGCCGACGTCGCGCGCGAGGTGGATGGTCGAGTTGTTGATCGAGCGCGCGAGCGACTCGCGCAGCGTGATCGGGCCGAGGAACTTGCGGTTGTAGTTCTGCGGCCGCCACAGCTTGCCCGAGCCGTCCTCCATCACGACCGGCGAGTCCTGGAGGATCGACGACGGGTTCCAGCCGCGGCCGAGCGCGGTCGAGTAGACGAACGGCTTGAACGAGGAGCCGGGCTGGCGCTCGGCCTGGACGGCGCGGTCGAACTCGCTCTCGGAGTAGTCGTAGCCGCCGACGAGCGCGAGCACCTCGCCGCTCGCGAGCTCGAACGAGAGCAGCGCCCCCTGCGCGCCGGGCTTCTGGTCGAGGGCGAGCCGGCGCGGCCCGGCGGGATCCGGCGCGTCGCCGACCGGCGAAGCGACCGCGCCCGGCTGCGCGGGGGCTGCCGGCGCGGCGCCCGCGGCGCCCGCGGGCGCCGGCTGGAACGCCCGCAGCCGCACGACGTCGCCGAGGCGGAACGCCGTCGCGATCTTCTGGATCTTCCACGGCTCGCTCTCGGTGTTGTAGGGCCGCGCCCAGGCGACGTCCTCGAGCAGCACCTCGCCCGAGACGTCGGGCCCGAACGCGACGCGCGCCCGCTGTCTCTGCTCGTCGACCCTGGTGACGACCGCCACGAGCGGGGTGTCGAGCGGGAGCGGCGCCGCCGGGTCGAGCCCGTTCTCCGCGCCCACCTGCTCGATGGCCTCGGGGATCGCGCTGCGCTCCACGCGCCGCAGCGGCCCGCGGTAGCCCTGGCGGTGGTCGAGCGCGTGCAGGCCCGCGCGCAGAGCCGCCACCGCGGGCCGCTGCAGGTCGAGGTCGAGCGTCGTCTCGACGCGCAGGCCTCCGCGCAGCACCGCTTCGCCGCCGAGGCGCTCGAACAGGAGCCGGCGCACCTCCTCGGTGAAGTAGGCCGCGACCGCGTAGTCCTCGTGCTCGGGCGGGCTGCGCAGGGCGGGCGGCGCGGCGACGGCCGCTTCGTAGGTCTCGCCGTCGATCGTGCCCTCTTCCCGCATGCGCTCGAGGACGTACTGGCGCCGGCGCTCGGCGCGACGCGGGTTCTGCAAGGGCGAATAGCGGCTCGGCGCCTTCGGCAGCCCCGCGAGGAGCGCCGCCTCGCCCACGTCGATGGCGCCGACGTCCTTGCCGAAGTACGTGCGCGCCGCCTCGGCGACGCCGTACGCGCCGCTCCCGAAGTAGATCTGGTTCAGGTAGAGGTGGAGGATCTGCTCCTTCGAGAACACCTGCTCGATCCGGCGCGCGAGCAGCATCTCGCGCACCTTGCGGCGCCAGGTGCGCTCGGGGGAGAGCAGCATGCTCTTCACGAGCTGCTGCGTGATGGTGCTCGCGCCCTGGCGGATCTCGCCGCCGGCTCGCAGGTTCGACCAGGCGGCCCGCACGATCGACGCGTAGTCGATGCCCGAGTGCTGGAAGAACGTGTCGTCCTCGGCGGCGATGAAGGCCTGCACCACGTGCGGCGGCAGGTCCTCGAGTCGCACGAGGCGGCGGCGCTCCTCGAAGAACTCGCCGATCGGCCGGCCGTCGCGGTCCACGACCGTCGTCGTGAGCGCCGGGCGGAAGTCCTCGAGGCCCTGGAGGTCCGGGAGGTCCCGGACGAGGCTGAAGTAGAGCAGCGCGGCGGCGGCCGTGGCGCCCA
>DATAGA010000166.1:0-2818 GCA_036257215.1 Myxococcota bacterium | reverse complement strand
GCGCTGGTACGGCTCGCCCGTCGACCGCTACGGCCTGCGCGCCACGCGCCGCATCCTCGCCGCAGGCGGCACGCCGACGCTCGACCTCGACGCCTTCCTGCGCGCCGTGCGCGACGTCCCCGACCGCGGCTCGGTGCAGCTCCTCACCGAGGACCTCGAAGGCAAGCGCCAGGTCGTGACCCTCGAGCTCGACCTGCGTTACTGGCCGACCCGCGAGCTGCGCTTCGGGGAGGGCGGCTGGCGGGTGCTGGACGCGAACGGGGCAGGGGCCGAGGTGGCGCGGGAGTAGGCGCGTGGCCGCCGCGGATGGCGCGCGTCGTGCGTGGCGCCGTCCTGCCGGAGCGGCGAAGCTCGCGGCGCCGTGCCCGCCGCGCTGCCCGCGATCGAGCCGATGCCGCCGCGACGCGGTGGACCAGTTCCGTGGCTCCGCGCGGGTGCCGCGCTGCTTCGCAACCCGACGCGCTTCCTCGCGGAGGAGCGCCGGCGGAGCGGCGACACGTTCGCCGTCGACGCGTTCGGGTTCCGGCTCTTCTGCGTGTTCTCGCCCGCGGGCGTCAAGCGGCTCTACGAGCTGCCGGAGCACGAGGCGAGCTTCGGGCTCGCCACGTTCAACCTCGTGTTCCGCCACAAGGCGCCGCTCGAGCTCGTCGCCGGGCGCCGGCACCGGCCCCACGATCTCTTCGGCGGCCAGGAGGTGGAGGGCTACCTCGCGCAGCTCGAACGCGCCGTGGCGCTCCAGCTCACCGAGCTCGGCGCGTCCGGGCGGTTCGAGGCGTTCGCGTTCGCGCGCCGCCTCGGGCACCGGCTCGGCCTCGGCTGCTGGGCGGGAGAGGAGGCGGCGTCTGCGGCCTATCTCGACCGCCTGATCCCGCTTCTCGACCGGCTGGACACCGCGGAGTCGTTCGTCCACCCGACGCGCCTCTTGCTCGCGCGCGCGACGGGCAAGCTGCGCGAACGCCGCGCGCTCGCCGGGCTCGAAGCGCTGCTGGGCGAGATCGTGCGCGAGCGCGCGCGCATCGGTCCGCTCGGCGACTTCCTCGACCAGATCGCCGCCGGCTGGGCCGACGTCTCTGGCCCGGCACGCGAGCAGGGCATCGCGCGCGACGTGGTGCTGATCCACCTCGGCGCCCAGTCCAACCTGTACGCCGCCCTGGCGTGGACGCTCGTGAACCTGCTCCTCCACCCCGGCGTCCTCGCTCGCGTTCGCGCCGGAGACGACGACCTCCTCGAGCGGTGCGCCTCCGAATCGATCCGCCTCGCACAGCGCTCGCTCACGCTCCGGCAGGTGCTGCGCGCGCTCGACTTCGACGACGGCGCGCGCAGCTGGCGCCTCGAACCGGGCGTCCTCATCGCAACGATGCTCTCGGTCACGAACGCGTCCGCGGCCCCGGGCCTCGAGCGCTTCGACCCCGACCACTACGAAGGCCGCCGCCTCGCGAAGCGCGTCGAGCTCCCGGCGCGCGAGCTCGTGAGCACCTTCGGACACGGCCGCCACGCCTGCCCCGCGCAGCGGTTCTCGATCTCCGCGATCCGCATCGCGCTGCGGCGGCTCCTCGACCGCTTCGAGCTCGTCCCGCGCTTCGCCGACGCGCGCCCGCTGGCGCGCCAGCTCGGCGCCGTGGCCCGCGCAGACCGCCCGTGTGTCGTCGAGTACCGCACGCGAGCGGCCTGACCGTTCAGTCCGGTACTCGATCCGGAGCTTTCCGCCCGCCGGGCGCGAGTGGCGCGGCGGCGTCGCGCGGCGTCCCGTCGGCCGCGTACTCGAAGCGCTGGATCGAGATGCGCGCCGGACCAGGGCCGCAGACGCCGAAGTCGTGGTCGAGCTCGGCGCCCACGAAGTCCCGCACGGCCGCGGGGTCGGCGAAGCCCGATCGGTCAGCCGGCGAGGCCGGCGAGTCGGCCGATCGTCTCCTCGGCCTCGGCCATCACCGAGTCCACGATCTCCTTGCACGAGCGGATGTCGCGGATCGCGCCGGCGCCCTGGCCCGCCGGCATGCAGGCCCGATCGGGGTCCGGCTCGCGTTCGGGTCCCGCCATCGCGGTGAACACTCCCGCTCGCGCGGAGACGGCGAACTGGTCGGGGAAGCGCAGGATGCGCTCGGGGTGCGCCTCCATCTCGTCGACGTAGCGGTTGCGGATGACGCGCATCGGCTTGCCCGAGTACGAGCGCGTGACGACCGTGTCCTCCTCGCGGATCTCGGTGATGCGCTTCTTGTAGAGCTCGGCGGCGCGCGCCTCGTGCGACGCGATGAAGCGGGTGCCCATCCAGACGCCCTGCGCGCCGAAGGCCAGCGCCGCGGCGAGCCCGCGGCCGTCGACGATCGAGCCCGCGGCGAGCACGGGGATTCCGACGGCGTCGACGACCTGCGGGATCAGCGCCATGCCCGCGATCTGGCCGGTGTGCCCGCCCGCCTCGGAGCCCTGTGCGACGACGGCGTCGCAGCCGGCGCGCTCGGCGTGCACGGCGTGGCTGACCTTGCCGCACATGCTCATGACCTTGACGCCCGCGCGGTGGCACTTTTCGATCACGTTCTCGGGCACGCCGAGCCCCGCGATGAAGGCCGACGCGCCCTCGCCGATGATCACGTCGATCGCGCGCTCGATCGTCTCCGGCAGCGCCGCGAGGAGGTCGACGCCGAACGGCTTGCTGGTGAGGGCGCGCACCGCGCGCATCTCGTCGCGGATCCGCTCGGGCGGCTCCGACGCCATGCCGAGCACGCCGAAGCCGCCCGCCTCGGAGACGGCGGCACACACGCGCGAGTAGGCCACGCCGCCCATCCCGGCCAGGAAGATGGGCTTCTCGATGCCGAACAGGTCG
>DATAGA010000110.1:0-4728 GCA_036257215.1 Myxococcota bacterium | reverse complement strand
CGGATCCACCAGGAAGGCGGTCACGCCGCCGTGCTTCTTCTCGCGGTCGAGCGTCGCGACCGTGAAGAAGACGCCCGCGTGGGCGGCGTGCGAGATGAACACCTTCGTGCCGTTGAGCCGCCAGCCGCCCGGGGCGCGCGTTGCGGTGGTGCGCATGTTCGGGAGGTCCGTGCCGCCGCCGGGCTCGGTGAGGCAGGCAGAGGCCAGGCAGCGCCCCGCCGCGATCTCGGGGAGCCAGCGCTCCTGCTGCGCCGCCGTGCCGTAATTCAGGATCGCCGTCGCGCAGAGCGAGTTCGAGACGGAGACGACCGACGCGATCACCCAGTCGATCCGCGCGAGCTCCTCGACCAGGATGCCGTAGCTGATCGCGTCGACGTAGGAGCCGCCGAAGCGCTCCGGGATCAGCGGGCCCATGTAGCCGAGCGGGCCGAGCTTCGCGATCTGCTCCAGGGGGTAACGCGCCTCGCGCTCGTAGGTCTCGACGTGCGGCAGCAGCTCCTTCTCGGCGAACTCGCGCACCGCGCGCCGCAGCTGGCGGTGCTCGGGCGAGAGGTCGAAGTCGGCCATCCGGTCGAGCGGAGTCTCCACGGCGCCTCCGGGCCGACGAAGGTAGCGGACGGCCTCGACGGCCCCCGGGGCGTCGCCTAGGTTCCGCCCGCCATGAAGAAGAGCACGACCCTTCCCCACCGAAACCGCAAGAAGACCGTGCGCTTCCGCGCCGCGAAGAAGGCCAAGCTGCAGCGGGCCCGCAAGCGCATGACCCGCGGCGCTCGCAAGCACTACCGCTGAGCCGAGTCCCCGCTCAGCGGGCCGCTTCGAGCGCCTCCGCGAGCTCGCTCGTCGCGCTGTCGAGCGCGGCGTCGACGCCGAGCTCCCACGCGCGCGCGGTCTCGCTGCCGTCGGGCGGGAAGTGGAGCGAGCGCGACGCGTTCACGAGGCCGCCTTCGAGGCGGCCGCCGGAGCCCGCTACGAAGCCCGCGACGGCGTCGCGCGCGCTCGCGCCCTGCGCGCCGTAGCCGGGCACGAGGAAGAGCGCGGTGGGGGCGAGGGCGCGCAAGCCGCTCGCCTCCTCCGGGCGCGTCGCGCCGGCGACGAGGCCCAGGCCGGAGAAGCCGGTCACCGGCCCGAGCAGCCGCTTGGCGAGCGGCCGCAGCGCGTCGGCGACGAGCTCGTAGAGCGGGCGGCCGGCGCGGTCGCGCACGTCCTGGAAGTCGCGCCCGCCCGGGTTGCTGGTGCGCGCGAGCACGAAGACGCCGGCGTTCGCGCGCTCCGCTTCCTGGACGAAGGGCTCGAGCGCGTCGAGCCCCAGATAGGGGTTCACAGTGAGCGCGTCGGCGCGCAGCGGCGCGTCGGAGGCGAGGTACGCCGCGGCGTAGCCCTCCGCGGTCGAGCCGATGTCGCCGCGCTTCGCGTCGAGGATCACCGGCAGCCCGGCCGCGCGCGCGTCCGCGATCACCTCGGTCAGGACGCGCACGCCGCGCCAGCCGAGCGCCTCGAAGAAGGCGCTCTGGGGCTTGAGCGCCGCGACCCGGTCCGCGACTCGCTCGAGGTACGCGTGGCAGAACGCGGCCACCGCCTCGGCCGTCTCGGGCGCGGCCCGGTCCATCGAGCCGCGCCGAAACGGCGCCGGAATCCGCGCCAGGTCGGGGTCGAGCCCCGCGCAGAGCGGGTGGCCGAGGCGCCGCACGCGCAGGACGACGCGGTCCGCGAAGGGCTCGAGCGCGTCGCCGTCCACGCGAGTGAAGCTAGCAACCGCCCCGCGCGCGTCCGGACCGCGCGGCCGGAGGCGCGCGGCGCGAGCCGGTAGACTCGCCGGGTGGACTTCTCCTTCCGCCTCGAGAAGCGCGCGGGCGACGCCCGCGCGGGTCTCTTCGCGACGCCCCACGGCGTCGTGCGCACGCCCGCCTTCATGGTCGTCGGCACCCACGCGGCCGTGCGCGCGCTCACGCCCGCGCAGGTGCGCGCGGCCGGGACGCAGGTCGTGCTCGCGAACACGTACCACCTCATCACGCGGGCCCCGCTGGTCGAGAAGCTCGGCGGCCTGCACGCCTTCATGCGCTGGGAAGGACCGATCCTCACTGACAGCGGCGGCTTCCAGGTCTTCTCGCTGCCGAAGAAGGAGATCAGCGAGCGCGGCGTGCGCTTCAAGAACGAGGTCGACGGCAGCGAGGTCGACCTCACGCCGGAGCGCTCCATCGAGATCCAGAACCAGCTCGGAGCGGACGTCATCATGGCGTTCGACGAGTGCACGCCCTATCCCGCGGACGAGCGCCTGGCCTCCTCCGGCGTGCGGCGCACGCTGGCCTGGCTCGAGCGCTGCCTCGCGGCGCACCGGCGCAAGGACCAGGCGCTGTTCGGGATCGTGCAGGGGAGTACGTACCTCCCGCTGCGCAGCGCGTGCGCGCAGGCGCTCGTCGCGCTCGACCTCCCGGGCTACGCGATCGGGGGCGTCTCGGTCGGCGAGGGCCACGAGCTCCTGTGCCGGATCACCGCGCACACGACACCGCTCCTGCCGGAGGGAAGGCCGCGCTACCTGATGGGCGTCGGGCTGCCCGAGGACGTCGTCGCTGCGGTCGGCTACGGCATCGACCTCTTCGACTGCGTGATCCCGACGCGCTACGCGCGCTCGGCGGTCGTCTTCACGGCGCGCGGACGGCTGCGCCTGACGCAGCGCCGCTATCGGCGCGACGCCTACCCGATCGACACCTCTTGCGACTGCGCGGCATGCGCGGGCAGGTTCTCGCGCGCGTACCTGCACCACCTCTTCGCGGCGAACGAGATCCTCTCGGCCGTGCTCGCGTCGATCCACAACGTGCGCTTCTACCAGCGCATCGTGGAGGGCGCGCGCGAGGCGGTGCTCGCCGGCGACTACGAGTCGTGGCGGCGCGACTTCCTGGCCGGCTACGGCGCCGGCGCGGCCGCCTCGGAGCCCGACTGACCCCGGGTTGCCAGGTGCGCGCGATTCATCAATCTCTGCGCTCCCATGGGTCTGCGCTGCGGCATCGTCGGGCTCCCGAACGTCGGGAAGAGCACGCTATTCAACGCGCTCACGGCGGCGTCGGTTCCCGCCGCCAATTACCCGTTCTGCACGATCGAGCCGAATGCCGGCATCGTGGCGGTGCCCGACGCGCGGCTCGCCGTGCTCGACGCCATCGTGCGCTCGGCGCGCGTCGTGCCGGCGACGGTGGAGCTCGTCGACATCGCCGGGCTCGTGCGCGGGGCGTCGAAGGGCGAGGGGCTCGGCAACCAGTTCCTCGCCCACATCCGCGAGACGCACGCCATCGCGCTCGTGCTGCGCTGCTTCGAGGACCCGGACGTGACGCACGTCGAGGGTACGGTCGACCCGCTGCGCGACGCCGCCACGATCGAGACGGAGCTCGCGCTGGCCGACCTCGACACGGTGGAGCGGCGGCTCGACCGCACGCGCCGCGCCGCCAAGACCCCGGGCAAGGAGGGCGACGCCGCGCGCGCCGCGGTGGCCGTGTACGAGGCGCTGCTCGCCCACCTCGGCGAGGGTCGCCCCGCGCGCGAGCGCGCCGTCCCGGACGAGGCGACGGCCGAGGCGCTCCGCGAGCTGCAGCTCTTGACCGCGAAGCCGCTCCTCTTCGTCGCCAACGTGGACGAAGCCGGGCTGACCGAGAGCGCCGCGGCGGACGCCGTCGAGCGCGCCGCCGCCGAGCGCGGCGCCCAGTCGGTCCGCCTGTGCGCAAAGCTCGAGGCCGAGCTCGCCGAGCTCGCGCCGCACGACAAGGCCGCCTTCCTCGCCGAGCTCGACCTCGTCGAGCCGGGCCTCGACCGGCTGGCGCGGGCGACCTACGCGCTGCTCGACCTCATCACCTACCTCACGGCCGGGCCGAAGGAGGTGCGCGCCTGGACGATCCGGCGCGGCACGCGGGCGCCGCAGGCCGCCGGCGAGATCCACACGGACTTCGAGCGCACCTTCATCCGCGCCGAGGTCATCCCCTTCGACGACTACGTCGCGTGCGGCGGCGAGGTCGGCGCGCGCGAGAAGGGCAAGATGCGCGTGGAGGGCAAGGAGTACGCGGTGCAGGACGGCGACGTCGTGAACTTCCGGGTGGGCGCGTGACCCCCGAGGAGGTGCTGCAGACCTACTCGACCGGTCCCAAGGACGGCGTCTTCACCGACGGCTCCTGCGAGGGCAACCCCGGCCCGGGCGGATGGAGCGCCGTGTGGGTCGAGGGCGACCGCATCGTCGAGGAGCGCTGCGGCGGCGCCGCCCACACGACCAACAACCGCATGGAGCTGCTCGGGTTGATCGAGGCGCTCCGCATGCTGCCCGAGGACGCACAGACGACCGTCTACTCGGACAGCAACCTCTGCGTGCAGACGGTGAACGAGTGGGCGAAGGGGTGGGAGGCGCGGGGCTGGAAGCGCAAGACCGGCCCCATCGCGAACCTCGAGCTCGTGAAGGAGCTGTGGGCGCTGGCCAAACGCCACCCGCGGGTCGCAGTCCGCTGGATCAAGGCTCACGACGGCACCCGCTGGAACGAGTACGCCGACGCCGTCGCCTCCCGCGAGGCCGCCCTCGCCCGCGACCGCGGCTGAGTGGTCTAGCGGAACAGCTCCGAGACGCTCGTGCCTTCGTGGATCGCGCGGATGGCGTCTCCGAGGAGGGGGGCGACGGAGACGACCTCGATCCAGTCGCGCCGCTTCTCGGGCGGGAGCGGGATCGAGTCCGTCACGACGAGGCTCTGGATGGCCGACTCG
>DATAGA010000102.1:0-9575 GCA_036257215.1 Myxococcota bacterium | reverse complement strand
CGGCACCGCGATCGTCGCGTTCGTGACGCCGCGGGCGGGGGTGGACGTGCGCGACCTGCGCGAGGGCGTGCGCGACCACGTCGCCAAGATGATCGGCCCGATCGCGAAGCCCGCGGACGTGCGCTTCACCGACGCCCTGCCCAAGACGCGCTCGGGCAAGATCATGCGGCGCCTGCTGCGCGACATCGCGGCGGGCAAGGAGACGCTCGGCGACACGACGACGCTCGAGGACTACAGCGTGCTGGCGCGGCTGCGCGAGGCCGAGGAGGCGTGATGCGCGTCGCTCAGGCCGCCCCGGCGGCCGGCCGATCGGCCCCGAGGGACCGGAACGGGTCCCGGAGGGCCTGCGATGGAGCGGGTATTCGGCTTGTTCGTGATCCTGGCGGCGCTGTATGCCGGGATCGAGCTCTACACCAAGGGCAACCAGGCGTTCGGCGGCATCTTCGCGTCGTCCGACGCGCAGGCCGAGGAGGCGTACGAGCCCTGGGCCGGCGACCGCGCCGGCGAGCGGCTGCGCGGCGGCCACGAGGAGCGCTCGGAGCGGATGGGACGCGCGCTCGGCGAGTGAGTCACTGCGCGGTTCCGCTCCTTGACTCAGGACGGCCCTCGAGCCGCGAGCGCGGGGAAGAAGACCCGCACCCCTTCGTCGCGTCTTCACCCGAGCTTCACCTGCGGCTATGGTCCGGCGCAGTCGGTCGCTCCCGGCGCGCGGCGCGCGCGCTGGACGGAGGGAGGACGCGGCCCATGGATCTCGTGGCTTCGAGCGCCGCACTCGGGGCGGTGCTCTCGCGCATTCCGCCGGGCCTCGACCCGAGCGTCGCGAAGGAGGTGCTGGTCTACTCCTACTACCGCGACGCCGAGCTGCGCGGCGCGAACCTGCTCTTCCTGCTGCTGCGTCTGCTCGACGACCCGCAGTCCCAGATCGCCCTGTCCGAGCACCTCGCCGACGAGACGCGTCACGCCTGGCTCTGGACCCAGCTGATCCGCGAGATTGGCGGCGCGCCGGTCCCGATCGAGGACGGCTACCAGGTGCGGATCGGCAAGCGCGCCGGCCGCCCGCGCCGGGCGGTCGAGCTGCTCGCGCTCACGGTCGTCGTCGAGCAGCGCGCGCTGCGCCGCTACCAGCAGCACTTGAAGCGGAGCGACGTGCCGGAGCGCACGCGCGAGGTGCTGCGCGCCGTCACGAAGGACGAGGCCTGGCACATCGACTGGGTTCGCGACAAGGCGCGCGAGCTCGCGGCCCGCGACGGCGTGCCCGACGTGTTCGACGAGCTGCTGCACAAGTACCGTGAGATCGACCGCGAAGTGATGGACGAGATCGAGGACCTCGAGCGCGAGCTCGTCGCCACGGCGGCTTGAGAGAGGGCCGCGCGCCGTCCCGGCGCGACCGCGCCGCCGCCGGCGCCGCCCGCGCCCTGCTCGGCGCGATCGACCGCCTCGGCCGCGAGCGCGCGTTCGCGGCCGCGGGACCGATCGGCCGCGCGTACGCCCGCGTGGGCGGGCCGCGCACGGCGGACGGCCGCGCGCACCTGCGCCTCGCGTTCCCCGGCTGGCGCGAGAGCGAGCGGCGCGCGGTACTCGAGCGCTCGCTCGCGAACCTGGCACGCTCGTTCGTGGAGGTCTGCACGCTCGATTCGCTGTCTCCGGAGGCGCTCCGCGGGCTCGTGGACGTCGAGGGGCTCGAGCACTTCGAGTCGGCGCGGCGCGTGCTCCCGACGGGCGGCGTCATCGCGCTCACGGCGCACCTCGGCAACTGGGAGATCCTGGCACCCGTCATGGCGGCCCACGGGATCCCGATCGCGGTCGTGCACCGCGCGCGGGAGAACCCGCTCGTCGAGGAGCTCGTCGGGCGCCTGCGCGCGGTCGGCGGCGTCGAGCTGCTCCCGCGCGGCTCGGCTGCGCGGGGCACGCTGCGCGCGCTGCGCGCGGGCCGCGTGGTGGCGATGCCCCTCGACCAGAACGCGCCGCGCCGCGAGGGCGTCTTCGTGCCCTTCTTCGGGCGCCTCGCCTCCACGCGCGACGGCCCGGCGCGCGTCGCGATGAAGACGCGAGCCCCCGTGCTCCCCGTCTTCATCGAGCGCATCGGTGAGACGATGCGCCACCGCGTGCGGGCCTTGCCGGCGCTCGAGCTCGTGCCCGAGGGCGACGACCCGGACGCGGCCGTGCTGGAGAACGTCGCGCGCATGACCGCCGCGATCGAGACGGCCATTCGCCGCGCACCCGATCAGTGGATCTGGACGCACCGTCGCTGGAAGACGCGCCCGAGGTGAGCGGCTAGAGCGGCATCACGCCGCGGCGCGGTCGCTCCGTCGCCAGGCTCTCCGCGCTGAGCGGCGCGCCGAGCTCGGCGAGGACGCGCCGGTGCTCCGCGATCGGCGTGCGGATCAGGCGCTCCTCGTACGGGCGCAGCCGCTGGAACGGCGGCGAGCCGAGCACGCGCTCGACGAAGGCCGCCGTGCGCGGCCAGCGCGCGGCGTCGACGCGGAAGCGCGCCAGCTCGGCGTTGCGGAAGAACGACGCGACCGCCGCGTCGGGGAGACCGAGCGCCGCTCCGAACAGGAACCCGTCCTCGGGCAGCTCCGCCTCGAGGTAGTCGAGCACCGCGGGGACGTCCTCGGCGAGCGTCCGCGCGACGACGCCGTCGTCGCGCTTCTCGCCGAAGACGGCGGGCTTGATCGCGACCTGGTTGAACAGGCGCCAGATGAAGACGTCGCCCATGCGCGTGTCGGCGAACTCCTCCAGCCAGCGGGCGCGCGCCCGCGCGGCGGCGCCGCCCGGGAGGAGCGGCGGGTGCGGCGTGCGCTCCTCGAGGTACTCGCACACGACCGTCGAGTCGGCGAGGACGACGTCCGCGTCGACGAGCACGGGAACGCGCCGGAGCGGGCTGAGCGCCGTGAAGCGCTCGTCGCCGAAGAAGGGGACGATGGGGTCGATCTCGTATGCGATGCCCTTCAGGTCGAGGCAGACGAGCACCTTGCGCACGTAGGGCGAGAGGTAGCTCCCGATCACCCGCACGCGGCCGCCGCGCGCGCCGTCCATCGCTAGCCGACGAGCTGGCGCAGGATCGTGGCCGAGTCGAAGTAGACGCGCTCGCACACGATGCCCTCGCCCTCGAACAGGAAGAGCGCCGCCATCCGGCAGCGGAACTCCTTCCCGGTCGGCGCCACGCCGAGGAGCTCGCCGCGATGCGTGCCGAGCAGCCAGAACTCGGCCAGCACGCCGTCGTCGGTGTGGTGGAGCGCGATGAGCTCGTTGCGCTGGTCCGGGAACGCGGTGCGCGTCTCGCGGAAGTACTCGCGCACCGCCGCCTCGCCGTCGTGCACGCGCCCGGTCGCGATGAGCTCGTAGCGCGGGCGGGCGAACGTGTCGATCACGGCGTCGAAGTCGTGGACGTTCTCCGCCTCCATGTGGCGCCGCACGACGGCCTCGCGGCGCGCGCGCAGCCGCTCCCGCTCCGACTCGCGCGCCTCGGCGCTCACTCGGCGGTCGCCGTGCGGAAGCGCCGGCGCACCGCGGAGGCGGTCGGCGGCCGGATCCAGGGCCCGACGTCGGCCGGGTCGAGCGGGTCGGTTCCGGCGAGGAAGCGCTCGAGCCACGGCATGTCGTCGTAGCCCCAGAAGAGCTCGTCGCCGACGAGGAAGGTCGGCACGCCGAAGACCCCCGCGGCGATGGCGGCGTCGGTCTGGTGGCGCAGCCGCGCCTTCGACTCCGGCTCCTGCGCCTGCTCGACGACGGCGCGGCCCGGAAGACCCGCGGCGTCCGCGACGCCCGCCACGACGTCGGGCTCGCTGACGTGGAGCTCGCGCGACCACACCGCTTCGAAGAGCCCGCCGATCAGCGCGGCGCGCTCCGGGGCGGGCAGCGCGAGCGACGAGACGCGCAGCGCGAGCAGCGGGTTGAAAGGATGGTGGCGCGGCGGGCGCAGGGTCAGCCCGAGCACCGCGGCCTTGCGCAGGTTGTTGCGGAACATCCAGTACGCCTTCGGCCGCACCTCGGCGGGCCCGAGCTGCCCGTGCGCCTCGAGCAGCCCGGCGAAGAGCACCGGCACCGGCTCGATCTCGTAGCCGTAGCGCGCGGCGAGCTTCGGAAGCTCCACCCACGCGAGGTACGCGTTCGAGGAGATGTAGTCGAACAGGAAGCGCACCGTGCGAGAGGGATCCGCCATGGCGACACGCTATCACGGATCGCCGGCGCCGATCGGCGCCGCGCGCGCGAGCGCGGCGCGGACGAGGCCCTCGGCGACGCCGCCCTCCTCGACGCCGACGAGCGCGCACGCGGTGACGCCGCCCGGCCGCAGGCCGGGCGCGGAGAACGCGCTCGCGCCGTGGCCCGGTCCGCCGCCGTTGTGCCCGAACAGGAGCCCGAAGGGCGACGCCGCGTCCGCCATCAGGCCGAGGCCGTAACCCGGCTCGCGCCAGGGCGCGCGCGCGACGTCGTGCGGGACCGCAACCAGCGTCGTGAGCTCGCGCAGCGACGCGGCGCGCGTCACGCCCGCCACGCGTCCCGCGAGGAGCGCGTGCAGGAAGCGCGCGAGCTCCGACGCCGTCGAGGCGACGACGCCGTGGGAGACCCAGCCCGGGTGATACGCGTCGCGCACGTCGCGGGCCTCTCCGCTCGGCGCGAGCCAGCACGAGCGCCCGGGCGCGAGCGCGCGCAGGTCCGCCGTCGTCTCGACGACGCGCGTGCGCGAGAGGCCGAGCGGGCGCGCGATGCGCGCGGCGACGAGCTCGGCCAGCGAGGCGTCCGCTGCGCGCTCGAGCGCGCGCCGAGCGAGGAGGTAGCCCGGGTTCGAGTACGCGAAGCCCGTCCCGGGCTCGAACAGGAGCCCGCGCTGCCAGGTGTGCGCGGCGAACGCCTCGTCGTCCCACGGCTCGCCGGGTGCCGCGCGCACCGCCGCGTGGTACTCGGGGAGACCGCCGTAGTCGGGGAGGCCGGCCGTGTGCTGGAGCAGGCGGCGCAGCGTCACGTCCGGTCGCTCGGCGAACGCCCCGACGTAGCGGGCGAGCGGGTCGTCGAGCGCGAGCCGGCCCTCTTCCTGGAGAGCGAGCGCGAGCGCGGCGATGAACGCCTTGGTGACGCTGTACGCGAGGAAGGCCGGCTCGCCGCCCTGCCCGGCGGGACGCCAGGCGCACGTGCAGACGGCGTCGTACCCGACGACGAGCGCGAGCCCGCCTGCAGCGCCGTCTCCGAGCGCGCCGTCGAGCAGCCGGCCCAACACGACGTCGTCCGGAAGCGGGACGTCGCTCACCCCGCGGCCGGCGGGCGCCAGCAAGCCGCGAGCGCGGCCCACGCGAGCTCGGTCTCCGATCCGTCGGCTCCGACGCCTTCTCGTGTCGCCTCGTGCTTCATGCCGAGGCGGACCAGCAGGCGCGCGGCGCGCTCGTTGCGGCCGTCGATGCGCG
Source organism: Myxococcota bacterium (assembly GCA_036257215.1). GTDB lineage: Bacteria > Myxococcota_A > UBA9160 > UBA9160 > UBA6930 > DATAGA01. Next base: position 4,173 of record DATAGA010000102.1, on the reverse strand, counting down.
CCTCGATCCGCACCATCCCGAGCGTGCCGAAGGCGTAGGCGAGCACGGCCGCCGCCGCCTCCGTCGCGTAGCCGCGGCGCTGGTGCATCCGCGCGAAGGTGAAGCCGAGCTCGCCCCGGCGCGCCTCGCGTCGGCTCGTGCGCAGCCCGCAGTCGCCGACGAGCGCCCCGTCCGGGCGCGGTGCGACCGCGAACTGGAACCACGTGCCGGGGCGCCCGGGACCGCGCCTGCTCATCGACCGAACGAAGCGCTCGGCCTCGGCGCGCGAGTAGGGCGGTTCCCAGCCCTGGTAGCGCGCGACCTCGGGGTCGCTGCGGTACGCCGCGAACGCGTCGACGTCGTCCGCGCGAAAGCGGCGCAGCACGAGCCGCGGCGTCTCGAGGCGCTCGAAGGCGGGGTCTTCCACCTCAGAGCATGCGCTCGACCAGCTCCACGAACGCGGCCTTCGGCCGCGCGCCGACGAGCTGCCCGACGACGCGCCCGTCCGCGAAGCCCAGCACGGTCGGCATCGCGCGCACGCCGTACCTCGCGGCGACGACGGGGTTGTCCGCGGCGTGCACCTTCAGGACGCGCACCCGCCCGCGATACTCCTCCGCCAGCTCGCGCAGGATCGGCGAGATCTGCCTGCAAGCCGGGCAGTGATCGCCCCAGAAGTCGACGAGCGCCGGAAGCCCGGCGGCCTCGACCTCGGCGGCGAACGTCCGATCGGTCACGTCGGGGATCTCGGCCACGGGCGCTCCTCCGGGCTGGTGCGGCGAGCGGAGAGTACCGCGGTGGCGCGCGCGGCGGGCGGGCTCAGCCCGTGCCGTCGTCGTCGCTCGACTTCCTTTCGACGCCGAGACGCGCCACCAGCGCGATCAGCGGGAAGGCAGAGGCCGCGAGCGTGAGGACGAGCGCGAGGAGGTAGAGGCCCGCGCCGGCCGGCGCGCGCACGACCGCGCTCACGAGCAGCGCCCCCGCGAGGACGAGCGGAAGCTGAGCCAGCGCCGCGGCGATCCGCGGAGAGGACGATTGGATGCCGGCGCGGTGGAGCCGGCGCCGCCGGCTCAGGACGAGGACGTACGCGACGAGCAGGGCGAGCGCGAGCAGCGCGCTCGAGGCGCGCCAGTCGGCGTCGACGGAAAGGCCGAGCTCCGCGAGAGGGAGCGGCAGCAGCGCGAAGAAGAGCACGAGCAGGCTCCCGCCGACGACGATCAGCAGGTCCGCGCTCTCGCCCTCGGACCAGGGGCTCTCGGGCGAGCGGCGCAGCACGACGAGCAGGCTTCCGAAGCCGGCGAGCGAGATCGCGACCTCGGCGAGCGTCTGGAGCGAGCCCTCGGCCTGCACGGCGAGCGCGGAGTGCGGGGCTACGCCCGAGCGAGCGCCGACTCGTCGGGCGCGAGCCCCGCGAGCCGGGCGCTCGCCTCCCACAGCGCGTGGGCGCGCGCGGCGTCGTAGGACTCGACGGAGGAGGGCGCCTCGCGCCAGCGCGCCGTGGACGGAAAGTACTTGCCGGTCACCCGCGCGAGCGCGGGATCGGTCACGAGCCTCGCCAGCGCGGCGCCCGACTTCTCCGCCGTGCTGATGCCGGGGTAGACCGGGTTCAGGACGCGCGCGACACCGGGCAGGATGCGGTCCCACACGAAGCGCGCCGCGGCTGGATAGTCGCGCGCGAGCCCCGAGCCGGGCACGAGGCCGGGATCGTACGCATTCACGGTGATGGGCCGCGCCGCGCTCGAGAGCCCGGCGGCCTCGAGGCGGCGAGCGAGCTCGTAGGCGAACCAGACGTTGCAGAGCTTGCTGTGGACGTACGCGCGCGGGCCGCTGTAGGGCCGGCCGCTCGCGTCCTCTCCGACGGCGAGCGCGTCGAAGTCGCCGATCGCGGGGTGCGGCATCGCCGTGCGCTGGGCCGGATCGTGCACGCCCGACGCAACCACGACGATGCGCGCGGGCGCGCGCTCGGAGAGGCGGCCGAGCAGCCGGTGCGCCAGCAGATAGTGGCCGAGGTGGTTCGCGGCGAACGTGAGCTCGTAGCCGTCGGCGCTCTGCCGGCGCTCGCGCCCCTGGAGCCCCGCGTTCAGGACCAACGCGCGCAGCGGAAGCCCGCGCGCGTCGATCTCCTTGGCGAGCTGGCGCACCGACGCCAGCGAGGCGAGGTCGAGCCCGAGCTCCGACGCGCTCCCCACGCCGCTCTCGGCCTCGATGCGCGCGACCGCGGCAGCCGAAGCGCCGCGGTTGCGGCTCGCGAGGACCACGTGCCAGCCGGCTCGCGCGAGCGCCCGCGCGGCCTCGTAGCCGATGCCCGAGTTCCCGCCGGTGACGAGGACGACGTCGCGCTGCATGGCGACCTCCGGCGCCCCGCCCCGGGCGCGTGCAGCGCGGGCGCGTCCCGACGGTACCGCGGCGCTGCGGGCACCGCAGCGCGGGCCGGGGAACCCCGGCTAGGAGTGCGACCCACGACTCTGTCGCGGAAGCTCCGTTCCGGACCGGATAGCCGCGGTGCGCGGGCTTCGCCCGCCCCCCGCGACTAGCAGCCGCGCGGTCGCCCGTGGCCGGGAGCACCCGCCGCGGCGACGCAGTCCTTCCCGGACGCCTTCGCGTCGTAGAGCGCGCGGTCCGCGGCGTCGAACGTCGAGGACGGGCTCCCGTCGTAGAGCGCGACGCCGACCGAGATGGTGATCGTCGGCCGGCCGGCCGGGCCGACCACCGCCAGGTCGGCGCGCGAGATCTCGAGGCGCAGCTTCTCAGCCAGGGCGACGGCGCCCGCGAGGTCGGTCTGCGGAGCGAGCAGCGCGAACTCCTCGCCGCCGTAGCGCGAGAGGAAGTCGTGGTCGCGCAGCTGCGCCGACATGACGTCCGCGACGCGGCGGAGGACGGCGTCGCCCGCTGCGTGGCCGAGCTGGTCGTTCAGGCGCTTGAAGTCGTCGATGTCGACGAGGGCGAGCGCGAGCGGCTGCCCGGTGCGGTCGGCGCGCTTGGCTTCGCGCGCGAACTGGTCCTGGAAGTGGCGGTGGTTGTGCAGACGGGTGAGGCCGTCGGTGACACTGAGCTGCGACAGCACCTCGTTCGCGCGCCGCAGCTCGTCGTTCTGGAGCTGCAGGCGCTGCCCGGCCGCCTCGAGCTCGTAGCGTTGCCGCTCGAACGCCTGGCGGCTCTCCGCCAGGTCGGACTCGAGGGTCCGCGCGGCGCGCCGGAGCGGGCGCAGGAGGCGCAGGGCCGCCGCGGCGGCCGCCGCGCCGGCCAGGGCGGCCGCCAGGAGGCCCGTGGCCGGGCCCGGCGCGGTGGCGACCGCCAGCACCGCCGCCGCCGCCGCGCCGCCCGCGGCGAGGCCCAGCCGCACGACGAGCGTGTCAACGGAGCTTGCGGGTCTCAGGCGCACGCGGGTCCTCGGGCGCGGGGGCGCCTCCTTTCGGATCGGGAGGGCGGCCGGGCGTCTTGACCGAGCGGGGCCAGCGTTAATTCTGCGGTACAGCGTGCTGGAATTGGATGGGCAATTCCCGACCCGCTACCCTGTTTTTCCTTCGCCGGCAGCGCTGCGCCGCTGGCGACCCGCCGCCCAGGAGACGAAGGCCCGATGGCGCTCCGCGAGAAGACGGACGCCCCCGTCACGCTGCGCGACTCGAAGCTCGAGGAGATGTCGGCGAACGAGCGCATCAAGCTCGAGAGCCGCGGGCTGTTCTTCGTGGCCGAGAAGTCCGGCGCCCACCCGTTCCGCGCCGAGCTCGACGCCCTCGCCGCGGGCGAGCCCACGATCTCGGGCACGGCGAAGGAGCTCTCGAAGTTCTTCGGCATCTACAAGCAGCAGGGGCGCGGCGAGCGCGGCAAGAAGACGCACGACTACTTCTTCATGGTGCGCATCAAGCTGCCGGCGGGCGGCAAGCTCGCCCCGGCCCAGTGGCTCGCACTCGACGACGCCGCCGACCGCTTCGCCGACGGGACGCTGCGCATCACGTCGCGTCAGGGCATCCAGTACCACCACGTGTACGGGCCGAAGCTGGCGCCGCTCGTGCGCCACCTGAACCGCCACTACCGGCAGGAGGCGACGCTCGGGGCGTGCGGCGACGTGAGCCGCAACGTGATGACGTCGCCCGTCGACGACCTGGACCCGCGCTTCGAGCCGAGGGCCAGCGAGCTCGCCCAGGAGATCGCGTCGGAGCTCGCGCCCAAGAGCTCGGGCTACTTCCAGGCGTTCCT
>DATAGA010000087.1:0-12997 GCA_036257215.1 Myxococcota bacterium | reverse complement strand
GCCCACGCGATGTCGTCGGGCGCGCCCATGCGGCCGAGCGGCGTCTGCATCTCGAGCATCGCGCGCACCGGCGCGAGCGGCGCCGTCATGTCGGTCTCGATCCAGCCGGGCGCGATCGCGTTCACGCGGATGCCCCGCGTCGCGACCTCGCGGGGGACGGCGCGCGTGAAGCCGAGGATGCCGGCCTTCGCCGCGCTGTAGGCCGCGACTCCTGCGCCGCCGGCCGTGCCCATGATCGAGCCCATGTTGACGATCGCGCCCGAGCCCCGCGGCCCCATGATGCGCAGCGCCTCGCGCGTGCAGAAGAAGGTGCCGTCGAGGTGGACCGCGAGCATGCGGCGCCACTCGGCGTCGGTCAGCTCGAGGCTCACGTCGTGGTGCGTGCGCACCGGACCGCCGCTGGCGAGCTCGGCCGCCTGCTGCAGCATCACCTCGCGGCTGCGCCGCGCGCGCGAGTCCTCGGCCTCGAGGCCGCTGATGCCGGCGTTGTTCACGAGGATGTCGAGGCGGCCGTGCCGGCGGCCGACCTCCGCGAACATGGCCCGCACCGCGTCGGGGTCCGAGACGTCCGCCGCGTACGCCTCGCCGCCCAGCGCGGCCGCGGTCTTCTCGGCGGCCTCGCCGCGCACGTCGTTCACGAGCACGCGCGCGCCCTCTTCCGTGAAGCGCCGCGCGATCGCGGCGCCGATGCCGCGGGCCGCTCCGGTCACGAGCGCGAGCTTGTCGTCGAGTCGTCGCATCTGTGTGAGCCTCCGGCTTCGCCTGCTTCGAGCCGTCCGGGTGGGCGAGCCGCCGGCGCGCACGGGCCTCGTGGCGCGCGCAGGGCCCGCGCACACAGGCTACCTGCGCGGGCGCGCGCGGCCCGGCCCGCGGAGCGGGGTAGCCCCGTGGGGCTCTAGGGCTTTCCCCCGCCGGCCGATAACCCGGCTCGGGCGGCCCGGGCGCCCGCCGGGGGCACCGTGGAAGGTGTGGGCTCCATCCTCGTCGTCGACGCCTCGCCGACCGCGCGCGAGACGCTGCGCACCGTGCTGATCCCGCACTGCCGCCGCGTGCTCTCCGCGGCCAGCGCAAAGGACGCGATCGCGACCATCGATCGCGACGAGACCATCGGGCTCGTCCTGTGCGACGCGGTGCTCCCCGAGCAGGGCGGCTTCGCCGTGCTCCGCCACGCGCGCGGTCTCACGGGGAGAAAGCCCGAGGTGATCGTCGTGTCGCCGTGGTGGATCCCCGCCGACGCGCAGCGGGCGACGGACGAGGGCGCGCTCGGGTACCTGGTCCGGCCCATCTCGCTGCGCGACGTCGCACGACTCTGGAAGCAGGGCCGCGTGCAGCCGGAGGGACTCCACCCGCGCATGGAGCGGCGTCCGCTCGCGAAGGTCTGGCTGCTCGATCCGCTCGAGCGCGGGCGCACGGTGCTCTCGTGGGACCTCTACGACATCTCGACCACGGGCGCCTTCATCGAGACCCGCGGACCGCTCCCGGTCGGAGCCGACCTCCAGCTCGAAATCATCTTCGGCAAGGAGTCGGTGCGCTGCACCGCTCGGGTCGTCCGGGTGCAGGAGCCGTGCTGGATGCACGTCGGCGGGGTCGGCGTGACCTTCACCGAGATGGACCGCACCTCCCGACGGGTGCTCGAGGAGTTCGTCCACCAGTCGGTCGTCGTCGCGGACTGACCTCGGGTAGCGTCCTCCGCCGAAGGAGGACCCCCCGTGCAGCTCGGCCTCGGCTCTCTCGCGGACCTCGCGCGCCTGCGCCCCTTTCGCCGCCGCCGCCTCTCGTCCTGGGATCGCAGCGGCGGCAACCGCGACGCCCTCCTGATCTCCCCCTTTGCTTCGGCCTCGCTCGGGGAGATCGCCGGCGCCGGCTGCGTCAAGCACGTGTGGGTGACCCTCACCGCGCTGCCGGAGCGGCCGGACGAGCTGTGCTCCACCGTGCTCCGCATGTTCTGGGACGGCGAGAACAGCCCGAGCGTCGAGGTCCCGGTCGGCGACTTCTTCGGGCTCGGCTTCGGCCGGCGCCGGAACTTCTGGTCGCTCCCGCTGCAGATGAGCCCCGAGGACGGGAAGGGCATGAACTGCTGGTTCCCCATGCCCTTCGCGAAGGGCGCGCGGTTCGAGGTAGAGAACCAGAGCGACGTGCGACTCGTCTTCTACTACTACATCGACTACGAGGAGTACGACGCGCTCGATCCCGAGCTCGCGCGCTTCCACGCCGCCTGGCGCCGCCGCAACCCCACGGCCGGGCGCGCGCGGGAGAAGGGCTGGACCCGGCGCGACTACCGCCTCGACGACCAGCGCCCCGTCGGACCCGGGTTCGGCTTCCCCGGCCCGTGGGACGAGCCGAACCTCGACGGCAAGGACAACTACGTGATCCTCGACGTCGCGGGCGAAGGCCAGTACGTCGGCTGCGTGCTCAACGTCGACGTCTTCGAGCGCCAGGTGAACGACTGGTACGGCGAGGGCGACGACATGATCTTCGTCGACGGCGAGCCGTGGCCGCCGCGGCTGCACGGGACCGGAACCGAGGACTACTTCAACACGGCCTTCTGCCCCACGCAGGAGTACTGCGCCCCTTACCACGGCGTGACGCTCTACAGCGGGAACCCCGCGTGGCCGTGGGGCGGGAAGAACTCCTGCTACCGCTTCCACGTCGAGGACCCGATCCGCTTCGAGCGCTCCATCCGCGTCACGATCGAGACCGGCCACGCGAACGCACTGGCCAACGACGTCTCGAGCACCGCGTACTGGTACCAGCGCGGGCGGCGCGAGCCGCTGTCGCCGCTCCCCGCGGTGGACGCGCGGCGTCCGCGCCCCGACCCGCCGGGCCTCGGTCGCTAGCGCGCGTGCGAACGCGTGCGGGCCGTGGATCCGGCACCGGGGCGCGACGCTACGCTCCCCGGGGCGCGCCGGTCCCCGGACGCGGCGGGAGGCGGAACGGGATGAGGCATCCCCGGCGAGCGGGTCGCGCCGGCAGACGAGCGCGGACCGCGTGGCTCGCTGCGCTCGTCGCGGCGGCGGCGAGCGCCGGCACGAACGCGGCGTCGGCCACCGCGCCCCAGGCCGGCTCGCCCGCCCTGCTCAAGGTGATGGCGCTCGGCGACTCGCTCACAGCGGGAGCCGGCTCGAGCCACGGCGGCGGCTACCGCCTCACGTTCTGGACGCGCCTGCGCGAGGAAGGGCTCGAGGTCGACATGGTGGGCGGCAAGGCCGACGGCCCCGAGACGCTCGACGTGCGCCACCAGGGCTACGCGCCCGGCACGCTCCACGAGATCTCGGCCCTCGCCTACGACAAGCTGCGCGACTACGAGCCCGACGTCGTTCTCGTCCTCGCCGGCACCGACGAGTGGCGCGACGACCGCTTCAGCCCGCCCTCGTTCGCGGTGAACCTCGGCGTCCTGATCGACCGCATCCTCACCGCGCGCCCTGCCGCGCAGATCTTCGTCGGCACGATCCCGCCGCCGAAGTTCGGCAAGCACGAGGCCGAGAAGCGCCAGCTGAACCGGCTGATCCGACGCGAGGTGAACGAGCGCGGAGAGCGCGGTCAGCCCGTCCACCTGGTCGACCTCTTCGAGGTGCTCGACCCCGTCCGCGACATGCTCGACGCGAATCGCCCGAACGACTCGGGCTACGAGAAGATCGGCGAGGCCTTCGCGGACGCGGTGCTTGCCGTCGTGGGCGGAGGCGAGCCCGAGTGAGTACCGAGGCCGCGCCGCCGGCCCGCGGCGGCGCTTTCTGGATCGCGCTGGCGGCGTTGCTCGGAGCGTCGGGGGTGGTGCTCGCCGCCTACGGCACGCACGCGCTGCGCGGGAGGCTCGCGCCCGCCGTGTTCGCGGCCTGGGACATCGCGGTCGACTACCAGCTCCTCCACGCGGTCGCCCTGCTCGGGCTCGGCCTCTACGCGGGCGCGAGCGGGCGCTCGGTGCGGCTCCCTGCGACACTGCTCAGCGCCGGCCTCGCGCTCTTCTGCGGCAGCCTCTACGCGCTCTCCGGCATGGGCTGGAGCGCCGCGGGCGCGGTCGCTCCGATCGGGGGCATGACGCTGCTCGCCGGCTGGCTCTCGCTGCTCACCCTCGCCCGGCGCCGCTGACAGACGCGCCGGCCGCGGCCGCGGGTGCCGGCGTCGCCGCGCCGGGCGGGAACAGCGCCCGCGCGCGAGCGACGTCGTCGGGCGTCCCGACGTCGACCCAGCGCCCGGCCAGCTCGAGGCCGCGGACCGGCCGGCGCCGGTGCAGCCACTCGACGAAGTAGCCGAGGTTGTCGGGGACGCCGCCCGCGTCGAGGTAGCGCTCGACCTCGCCGAGCGCGTCCGTCGGGAGTCCGTAGAGCGCGACGCAGGCAAGTGTCGTCGTGGGCGCCGGGTCCTTCTCCACGAACCGCACGACGCGCCCCTGCGGGTCGAGCTCGACGCTCGCGAGCCGGGTCACCCGCTCGAGGCTCCCGACGTCATAGACGACGACCGTGGGCTCGCGCCGCGCGTGGTCGGCGAGCGGCGCGAGCGGGAAGTCGAAGACGTTGTCCGCCGCGAGGAGGAGCACCGGAACGGCCGGGCGCGCGCGCGCCAGCCAGAACGCTACGTCGCCCATCGCGCCGCGGCGCTCGCCCGGCGTGCGCGCGCCGTCGTTCCAGACGCGCACGGGCTTGCACCCCCCGCGCCGCGCGCGGGCGTCGGCCCATCCGACCATCTGCGCGTGGAAGCGGGCGTTCGTGACGACGTCGAGCGCGGCGACCTCGGGCAGCGCCTCCACCGCCCCGGCGCAGCACTCGATCGCGGGACGCCCGCCGACGTCGAGCAGCGCCTTGGGCTGCGCCTCGCCCAGGGGCCCGAGGCGCGTCCCGAAGCCTGCGGCGAGGAGGAGGGCCCTCACGACCGCTCGCGCCGCGGGCCGGCGCCGCTGCGCCGGTCGATGCGGCGCTCGACCGCGGCGAGCAGGCGCGCGAGGTCGACGCCTGGCCCGAGCACCCCCGCCATCGGATCGCCGTGCTTCGCGAGCCGCGCCGGCGCGGTCCGCAGCGTGTAGCGCGCGGGGTCGAGGCGCCCGTTGACCTGCGACCAGGGAAGCGGCATCGAGACCGGCGCGCCAGCGCGCGGGCGCGCCGAGAGCGGCGCGACGATCGTCTTGCCGCGGCCGTTCTGCAGGTAGTCGACGTACACGCGCCCGCCGCGCGAGGCGATCGGGCGCGCGATGGTCGCGACGTCGGGCAGCTCGCGGCAGACCGCGCGCGCGAGCACCTCGCCGAGCGACACGGCCTCCGCATGGACGAGCTGCCCGCCGAGCGGGACGAGCACGTGCAGGCCGTCCTGGCCCGAGGTCTTCGCGAAGTGGGCGGCGCCGCCCTCCTCGAGCAGCTCGTGCAGATGGCGCGCGATCTGGACCACGTGGGAGAAGGGCGCTCCCTTCGGGTCGAGGTCCAGCACTAGCCAGTCGGGGCGCTCGAGCGTGCTCGCCCGCGCGCTCCAGACGTGGAGCGGGATCGCGCCGGAGTTCACCACGTAGAGCAGCGAAGGCAGGTCGCCGCAGAGGAAGTAGTCGATGCCGTCGATGTGCGCGCGACGCACCCAGGCGGGCGTGAACGCCGGCGCCTGGTGCTGGTAGAAGCTCTTCCCCTCGATGCCGTCGGGGTAGCGCGTGAGGACGAGCGGGCGATCGCGCAGATAGGGACCGAGGCAGGGCCAGACGGCCTCGTAGTAGGCGAGGAGGTCGCCCTTGGTCGTGCCGTCGGCGGGCCAGAAGACCTTCTCGAGCCGCGTGAGCTGGAGCGGCGGGTCGAGCGCCACCCCCGGCCGAGACGCGGCAGCGTCCGGCTCTCGCGCCGCGGCGTCGGCGCGCGTTGCGGCCTGGCGCGCGACTGGCGCGGCCGGCGCCGCGCACGCCGCGGGGTCGAGCTCGCGCAGGCGCAGGAAGACGGGCTGTCGCAGCAGGCCCGCGCTCGTCTCCTCGGTGTAGCGCACGTCGCACGCGTGCTGCGGCTGCGTGAAGCGGCCGTTGCGGCGCACCACGTCCGGCACGCCGCGGCACGGTGGCGCGGGGAGCCGCGCCCCCTCGAGCGAGGGGAGCAGCGCGTCGATCGTGCGCTCGTCGAGCCCCGAGCCGACGCTGCCCGCGTAGACGAGCTCGCCGTCGCGCCACCAGCCGAGCAGCAGCGCCCCGAGCCGCGAGCGCCCGCCCCGCCCCGCCGTCCAGCCCACGATCGCCGCGCACGCGGTGCGCGGCGCCTTGATCTTGCGCCAGTGCTCGGTGCGGCGACCGGACGCATACGGCGAGTCCGCCTTCTTCGCGACGATCCCTTCGAGGCCGTGGCCCGACACCGCCTCGTAGAGCCGCTCGCCGTCGGCCTCGACGTGGTCGGCGTAGCGGACGACCCCCGCGCGCGGCGCGAAGAGCGCGAGGATCTCCTTCCTTTGCGCGAGCGGGAGCGGGCGCGCGTCGCGGCCGAGCGCTCCGAGCAGGTCGAAGGCGTAGAAGACGACCGGCACCTCGACCGCCGCGCGGGAAACGTCGCGCGGATCGCGCAGGCCCATGCGGCGCTGGATGCGCTCGAAGGAGCTCCGCCCGGACGCGTCGAGCGCGACGATCTCGCCATCGATCGCGAAGCACGCGAGCGGGAGCTTCGCGACCGCGCGCGCGACCTCGGGGTACACCGGCGCGCGATCGGCGCCGGTCCGCACGACCAGGCGCACCGGGCCGTCCGCCGGCTTCACCGCCAGCGCCCGCACGCCGTCGTACTTGAGCTCGAAGAGCCAGCCGGCGCGCGAGAACGCGCCGGGCGCCGCGGTCGCGAGCGCGGGGCGCAGCGCCGCGGCGTCGAGCGCACCGGCTCGCGCTCCGGCTCGCCCGAGCGCCGACTCGACCGCGGCGTCGCGCGTCGCGCGCGCGCCCACCTCCTCCACGGTGAGCCCCGAGAGCACCGAGGCGGGCTCGTCGCGCACTGGCTCGCGGCCGTCCGCCGGGGCGACGCCCTTGCGGAGCAGCAGCCAGTCTCTCTCGCCCCGCGTGCGCACGAGCGCGAAGCGGCCGCGCAGCTTGTGACCGGAGAGCTCGAGGTCCAGCTTCCCGGCCGCGAGACCCTGCGCGGGCGAGTTGCCGTCGACGCTCCGGTACGTCCCGGCGTCCCACACGATCATCGCCCCCGCGCCGTAGCTCCCGGCCGGGATCACACCTTCGAACCCCTCGTACTCGAGCGGGTGGTCCTCCGTGCGGACCGCGAGCCGCTTCTCCTTGGGGTCGAGGCTCGGCCCCTTCGGCACGGCCCAGCTCGCGAGCGCGCCTTCGACTTCGAGGCGCAGGTCGTAGTGCAAGCTCCGCGCCGCATGTTGCTGCACCACGAAGCGCCGGCGCGCGCCCGGTGCCAGCGCCGCCGCCGGCGCCGCGACGTCGTCGCCGAACGGCTCCGGCGTGCGCGCGGGGTCGCGCTTGCGGCGGTAGTCGTCGAGGTCCCGCATGGTGCTGCCGAAGACATGATAGGCGCGAGGGGCGTCCGCACCCCGGCGCGGGGTGCACGCGCAGCGCTCCGGCGATTGGCCTTCTTTTCCGCGACGTCGCAGCTCCCCTACCCTTTGCGAAGCTCCGCGGGCCCCTCCGAGCTCGCGGTCACAGGAGGACGCGGCCCGCCGTGGCGCGCATGCTCTCGAGCGCGGAGGTCTCGCGGCTCCTCGGCCTGCGGGAGGCGCGCGTGCGGGAGCTCGTGCGAGGCGGCCTGTGCGGGACGCCCGGCCGCGGCCGGCGCTACGCGTTCTCGTTCCAGGACCTCGTCGTGCTGCGCGCGGCGAAGGAGCTGCTCGACGGCAACGTCCCGGCCGCCCGCGTGCGCCGCGCCCTGGCCGCGCTCCGCGCCGAGCTGCCCGAGGGCCGTCCGCTCTCCGGCCTGCGCATCTTCGCGGACGGGCGCGAGGTCGCCGTGCGCGACGGCGGCGCCGCCTGGCAGCCCGCCACCGGCCAGATCGTGCTCGACTTCGGCCTCGACGACCTCGCGCGCGACGCCGCGCACGTCCCGCGCCCCGCGGCGGCGGCGCCCGATCAGCCGGCAGAGTCGCGCGAGAGACACGCCGACGGGGCGGAAGCCGCGCCCGAGCCGCGCGACGACGCCGACGTCTCCGCACGCGCGCGCGCGGCCTTCGAGCGCGCGCTCGAGCTCGAGGACGTCGACCCCGAGGCGGCGCGCGACGCCTACCAGCACGCGATCGCACTCGACCCGAGCCTCGTCGACGCGCGCGTGAACCTCGGGCGCATCGTGCACGAGGCCGGCGACGCGCCCGAGGCGGTGCGGCTCTACGAGGAGGCGCTGGCGCGGAGCCCCGACGACCCCATCGTCCACTTCAACCTCGCCCTCGCGCTCGAAGACGCGGAGCAGCCCGACGCCGCTGCCGACCACTACCGGAGCGCGCTGGCGCTCGACCCGGACTTCGCGGACGCGCACTACAATTTGGCCGGGCTGTACGAGCTCGCCGGCCGCAAGGCGGAGGCGCTGCGCCACTACCATGCCTACAAGAAGCTCACCGATGGCTGACGTCGCGCCGCTCGAGCTCCGCGCCGGCACGAGCGGCTGGAGCTACGAGGCCTGGAAGGGCCCGTTCTACCCCGCCGACCTCAAGGCGCGCGACATGCTCGCCTTCTACGCGGCGACGCTGCCTTGTGTCGAGGTCAACCAGACCTTCTACCGCATGCCGAAGCCGGAGGTGCTGGCGGGCTGGGCGGCGCAGGTGCCCGACACGTTCCGCTTTGCGCTCAAGGTCCCGCAGCGCATCACCCACCGGAAGCGGCTGCGCGACGTCGGCGAGGAGACCGACTGGCTGCTCCGGTGCGCCGCGGCGCTCGGCTCTCGCCTCGGTTCGCTTCTCGTCCAGACGCCGCCCAACCTCGCGCTCGACCTCGACCGGTTCGACGCCTTCCTCGCGCACCTGCCCGAGGGGACGCGCGCGGCGTTCGAGATGCGCCACCCCTCGTGGGCGGACGAGGCCGTCCTCGAGCGGGTGCGCGCGCGCGGGTTCGCCTGGGTCGCCGCGGACGTCGACGACGCGCCCGAGCCGCCGCTCGTCGCGACCGGCCCGTTGGCGTACCTGCGGCTGCGCCGCGCGGGCTACGGGGCCGAGGACCTCGCGCGCTGGCTCGGGACCATCCGCGTCGCGGGCGTCGCCGAAGCGCTCGTCTTCTTCAAGCACGAGGACGAGGGCGCGGCGCCCCGCTTCGCGCGCGAGCTCCTCGCCCTCGCGGAGGAGCCGCGAGCCGTCGCCGCTACGCGCGCGCCTCGCCGGGGGGCGGCAGCTCGAGGAGCTTCGCCAGGAGCTGCGTGACGGTGTTGTCGAGCTCGAACGCGCGGCCCTGCTCCGGGGTCATCACCTGGTAGTGCACCATCTGCTGCGCGATCCGCGCCATGATGACCGCGAAGCGGAAGCCCGCGAAGACCTGCCAGAAGTGCAGGTGCCGTACCTCGAAGCCGGTCAGCGCCTGGTAGCGCTCGACGGTCTCCTCGAAGCTCGGGAACCCCTCGAGCCGCGGCACGCCGAGCCCCTCGCTGTGGTGACGGTCGAGGAAGATCGCCCACGCCAGGTCTTCCTCCGGGCTCCCGAGCGTCACCATCTCCCAGTCGAGCACGGCGGCCGGGCGGGTGCCCTCGAAGATGATGTTGCCGATGCGCGCGTCTCCCCACAGCAGCACCGTGCGCGGGTCATCGGGCTCGCTCGCGCGCAGCCAGGCGAGCGCCGCCTCGATCGTCGGCTGCGGCAGGCCGCGCGCCGCCCACTCGAGGTAGCGCTCGTAGTACGCGAGCTGCTGGCGGAACGGCGTCGGGCCGAGCTCGGGACGCGCGAGGAAGCCGAAGCCCACGGCCTCCGGGTCGAGCCGGTGCACCCGCGCCATGCAATCGATGCCGCCCCACCAGATCGCTGCTCGCTCGGACGGCGTGATCTCGGTCATCCAGCCGCCCGTGTGGTACGGCGGCCGATCGGTCGGCACGCGCCCCTCGACGCGGTCCATCAGATAGAACGGCGCGCCGAGCAGCCCGCGGTCGTCGGCCTCGAGCCAGCGGACGCGCGGCACCGGGACGTCGGTCTTCGCGAGCAGCGACATCGCCCGGTACTGCAGCGCGAGGTCGTACTCGGGGAAGACCTGGAAGCCGGTCGGGGCGATCCGCAGCACGAGCGGCTCGCGCTTCGGGCCGCGGGGGCCCTCCGTCTCGAGCTCGAAGAGCAGCGTGTCGTTCGAGAAGCCCGACGACTCCGGCGCGCGCAGGTCGCGCACGGCGAGGCCGCGCGCCTCGGGGAGTCGGTCCGCGAGCCAACGCTCGATGCGGGTGCGGTCGCGCTCGAGGTCGCGCTGCCAGGGCGTGGGCACCGTCTACTCCTCGCAGACCCCGTGACCGCGAAGCGCGGAGGCGCGCAGTCTAGCCCCGGGTCCGAACGACGGTCAGTCCGTCCCGCGGTCCGAAGCTGAGCCGCGGCGCGGATCACGCTCACTCAGAGCTTGCGGCGGCTCGCGAGCGTGGCGCGCACGCGACGGACCTCGGAGGGCGTCGTGAGCACCTTCAGGATGTAGCGGTCGCCCAGCACGGCGCCGCGGCGCCCGAGCGAGCGGTTCACCGCGCGGCCGACGCGCGCCGCGATCGACTTCATGCCCCGCCCGAGAGCGTCGCGGCTCTGGGCCTCGATCAGGATCTCGATCCGATCCGGCTGCAGGCGGTAGCGCACGATGCGGAAGTCGCCGCGATCACCGCCCTCCTCGAACGTCTCCCCGAGCTCGCGCGCCGTCCCCCGGTCGCGCAGCGACGGGATCCCCTTCCTCACCTTCAGGGTCACGAGGCCGCTGAAGGGACCGGAGATCTCGTCGCGGCCGCGGTGGCGGACCTTCGGGTTCGGGCCGGGCCGCCTGCCGGGGGCGGAGGGGTTGAGGATCCACCACGGGACGTCTTCGAGCTTGCGCCGCGCGCCCACGACCCGACCGTGGACGATCGCTTCCTGTTCGTCAAGATGGCCGGGATCTCCCGCAGGTGCGCGTTCGCGCAGCCGCTGCGCGAGCCCGCGGCCGGCCCCGTCGCGGCGCGGCGTGGGGGCGATTCCACGACGGTGCCGCCCGTCGGGGCGGCTCCTGCGCCGACGGTTCCGGCGCCCGATCTGCGGTACGGTGCTGGGTCCGGGAGGACGCGATGTCGCTGTGGCGCCGGATCTTTCCGAGCGCGAGCCCGAACGGGGACGACGACGGGTCGGGAGACACCGAGAGCGTGCGCCGGATCGCGGCGCGCCTCGCGAAGCTGCCCCCGGAGGACGCGCGCTTCCTCGCGGCGTTCGCCTACGTCATGGCCCGGCTCGCGAACGCGGACCTCGAGATCGACGAGACGGAGAGCCGCGAGATGGAGCGGCTCGTGGCCGAGACCGCCGGCCTCGATGCGGAGGAGGCGGCCCTCGCCGTCGAGATCGCGAAGAGCCAGACCCGGCTCCTCGGCGGCACCGAGAACTACGTCGTGACGCGCGAGTTCCGCCGCGTCTCGTCGCCGTCGGAGCGCGCTCGCCTCGTCGAGTGCCTCTACGCCGTGGCCGCGGCAGACCGCTGGATCACGAACGTCGAGACGACCGAGATCGCCGCGATCGCCGACGAGCTCGGGCTCGCCCGCGAGGAGCTGGCCGCCGTGCGCTCGCGCTATCGCGACAAGATCGCGGCGCTCCGGCCCCGCTGACGTGGCCGCGGCCGAGCCTGCGTTCGAGGGCGGCTGCCTGTGCGGCGACGTGCGCTACCGGGCGGTAGGGCCCGCGACGAACCGCTGCTTCTGCCACTGCCGCAGCTGCCGCCTCGCCTCGGGCGCACCCTTCGTCGCCTGGGCCACCGTGCCGGCCGGCGGGTTCGCGCTGACGCGGGGCGCGCTGGCGAGCCACCGCTCCTCCGCCCGCGTCGCGCGCGGCTTCTGCGCGCGCTGCGGCACGGCGCTCACGTACGCCCACGACGCGCGCCCCGAGGAGCTCGACCTCGCCCTCGCCACGCTCGACGAGCCCGGCGCCATCTCGCCCGAGTGCCACATCTGGGTGTCGCACCGGCTGCCCTGGATCGCGCTCACCGACGGGCTGCCCAGCTACGAGGAGTGGCGGACGCCGTAGGGGGTCGGACGCTACCCTGGGATGGCGCGGGATCGGGCGCCCGCGCGGAGGTGGCCATGCAGGAAGCGCAGCGCGGCGGCCGGCCGTACGTCGTGATCTCGGCGGACACCCACGCCGGCGCGAGCATCGAGGGCTACCGCGACTACCTCGACGCGGAGCATCGGCGCCTCTTCGACGATTGGCGCGGCGGCTACCGCAACCCGCAGCGCGAGCACATCGGCAGCAAGAAGCACAAGAACTGGGACGACGCCGAGCGCATGCGCGACATGGAAAGCGACGGCGTCGCCGGCGAGATCATCTTCCCGAACACGGTACCGCCCTTCTTCCGGACGAGCGTCCTCATCTGCGGGAACCCGTCGGTCGAGGACTACCCGCTGTGGCTCGCAGGGATTCGCGCGCACAACCGCTGGCTCGCCGATTGGTGCGCCGAGTACCCCGAGCGGCGCGCCGGCATCGGCATCGTGTACCTGAACGACGTCGACGAGGCGATCCGCGACGTCGAGTGGATCTCGGAGCACGGCCTGCGCGGCGGCGTGCTCCTCCCCCACGTCCCGCCCGACTGCACGCACATCAAGCCGCTCTACGCGCCCGAGATGGATCGCTTCTACGCGGCCTGCCAGGACCTCGGCGTCGTGCTGAACCAGCACGGCGGCACCGGCTCTCCCGACTACGGCCGCTATCCGATCTCGCTGCCGATCCGCCTGCTCGAGACGGGCTTCTACTCGACGCGCAGCTATCCCCACCTCTTGATGTCCGGCGTGTTCGAGCGCCATCCGAAGCTCCGCTACATCACGACGGAGTCGGGCTGCGCGTGGGTGCCCGCGATGCTCGCGAACCTCGACCGCATCTGGTCGCGCGTGAAGACGGGCGCGGTCGGCGAGTTCGAGTTCGCGGAGGGCGTGATGCCGCCGGAGCCGCC
>DATAGA010000051.1:0-14374 GCA_036257215.1 Myxococcota bacterium | reverse complement strand
CCGAGCTCGATGCGGGCGTCGACGTCCTCGATGCGCAGCTCGTGCGCCCGGTCCATGGCGCCGGGGTGGAAGCCCGTGATCTGGTTGTCGTCGAGGTCGGTCATGATGTAGCAGCCGGCGGTGCGCTCGCCGGGGATCGGGCGGATCCAGTCGCGCCGCACGCGGCACTCGTCGAGCCACTCGGCGTACTCGGCGAAGTCGCCCTCGCCCACCGCCGCGATCACCACCGGGTCCTCGCCGAGGAGCCGCAGGTTGTAGGCAATGTTCGCCGCGCAGCCGCCGAACGTCCTGCGCAGCTGCGGCACGTGGAACGAGACGTTCAGCGCGTGCACCCGGTCGGGCAGGATCACGTCCTTGAACCGGCCCTGGTAGACCATGATGTTGTCCACGGCCACCGAGCCCGACACCAGCACGGCCACGGCGCACCTCCGGTGCGGCAGTCTCGCGAGCCCTCCGGAGCCGGTCAACCGCCCTGCGGGAGTCCGCGGCGCGCCTGGTAGAATGGACGGCCATGCGCATCGCGGAGCTGTACGCCCGGGGCGGGCCCGTGTACTCGTTCGAGTTCTTCCCGCCGAAGACCGACGCGGGCTACCGGTCGCTCTACGAGACGATCGCGGACCTGAAGCGCCTCGAGCCGGGGTTCGTCTCCGTCACCTGCGGCGCTTCCGGCAGCACGCGCGAGAAGACCGCGGACCTGGTGGTGCGCATCCAGCGCGATCTCGGGCTCACGGCGATGGCCCACGTCGTGTGCACCGGCACGACGCGCGACCAGCTCGCGGAGAGCCTCGGCTGGATGCGGCAGGAGGGCATCGAGAACGTGCTCGCCCTGCGCGGCGACGCGCCGAAGGACCAGGCCGAGTGGCGGCCAGTGCCCGACGGGTTCGGCCACGCCAACGAGCTGGCGACGTTCATCCGGAGCCGCTTCGACTACTGCATCGGGGGAGCGAGCTACCCGGAGAAGCACCCCGAGGCGGCGAGCTTCGAGGACGACCTGCGCCACCTGAAGGGCAAGGTCGACGCCGGCGTCGAGTTCCTGCTGACGCAGCTGTTCTTCGACAACGCGGACTACTGGTCGCTCGTCGAGCGCGCGCGCGCGGCGGGCATCCGCGTGCCGATCACTCCCGGCATCATGCCGATCGTGAGCGCGGCCAACCTGCGCCACATTCTCACGCTCTCCCCTGGCGCGAAGCAACCGGACGAGCTCGTGAGCGAGCTCGACACCGTCGGCGACGACGCGGACGCGGCGCTCGACGTCGGCGTGCGCTGGGCGACGCGCCAGTGCCGCGAGCTGCTCGAGGGCGGAGCGCCCGGGATCCACTTCTACACGCTGAACCGCTCGCCGGCGACGCGGCGGGTGCACGCGGCCCTCGCCGCTCGATGAAGCGGCTCCGGGTCGCGGTGCTGCTCTCGGGGAGCGGCACCAGCCTCGAGAACCTGTTCGAGCAGATCGACGCCGGCGCGCTGCCCGCCGAGATCGCCGTGGTGATCGCCTCGCGCGTCGACGCCGGCGGGCTCGCGCGCGCGCGCCGGCGCGGCGTCCCGGCCGTCGCCGTGCCGCGCAAGGAGCTGCGCGACGTGCGCGCGTTCAACGACGCGATCCACGCCGAGCTCGCGCGCCACGCGGTCGACGCCGTCGCGCTGCTCGGCTTCCTCTCGCCGTTCGAGACGCGCGGCTTCGCGGGCCGCACCATCAACGTCCACCCGGCCCTCGTGCCGGCGTTCTCCGGCACCGGCTTCTACGGCGCCCGCGTCCACGAGGCGGTGCTGGCCCGCGGCTGCAAGGTGACCGGCGCGACGGTGCACTTCTGCGACGACGAGTACGACCACGGCCCCATCATCCTGCAGGAGGCGGTGCCGGTCCTCGAAGGCGACACCCCCGACACGCTCGCCGCGCGCGTGCAGGCGGCGGAGCGACGCCTCGTCCCCGAGGCGCTGCGCCTCATCGCCGAGGACCGCCTTCGCGTCGAGAACGGCCGGGTGGTGCGGAAGGACGCCGCGCCTCGCTAGGCGCGCTCGATCAGCTCGACCTTGTAGCCGTTCGGGTCCTCGACGAACGCGATCACCGTCTTGCCGTGCTTCATCGGACCGGGCTCGCGCGTGATGCGGACGCCCGCCGCGCGCAGCCGTTCGCAGACGGCGTAGATGTCGTCGACGCCGATCGCGACGTGGCCGAAGGCGTCGCCGAGCGTGTACTCGCTGCGTCCCCAGTTGTAGGTCAGCTCGAGCACCGTGTGGTCGCTCTCGTCGCCGTAGCCGACGAAGGCGAGCGTGAACTTGCCGTCGGGGTAGTCGCTGCGGCGCAGGAGCTTCATGCCGAAGTGCTCGGTCCAGAAGCGGATCGTGCCGTCGAGGTCGCCGACGCGGAGCATCGTGTGGAGGAGGCGCATGGAGAAAGTCTAGGGCGGCCTCTGCGAGCGGGTTTGACCAGAGGCGAAAGAAAGACGAAAATGGCCGGGTGGCCCACCCCCCCTCGGCGCGCCTCGCGGAGCGCGAGCCCCGGCTCGCCGCCGCGCTGCGGGACCTCGGCGTGCAGGTGCGCCGCGGCGCGCCCCCGGAGGCCCCGTCCGCGCGCTGCGCCACCGGGATCGACGCCGTGGACCGGCTCCTCGGCGGCGGCTTCCCGCGCGGCGGGCTGAGCGAGGTCGTCGGCCCGGCGTCGTCGGGGCGGACGTCGCTCGCCTTCGCGCTCCTCGCGGCGGCCACGGCGCGCGGCGAGCTCGCGGCCCTCGTCGACGCCGCCGACGCGCTCGACCCGCCCTCGGCGGAGGCCGCCGGCGTCGACCTCGCGCGGCTGCTGTGGGTGCGCCCGCCGGGCGCGCGCGAGGCGCTGCGCAGCGCGTCGCACCTGATCGGCGCGCGCGGGTTCGCGGTCGTCGTGCTCGACTTCGCGGCCGGCGGCGCGCGCGAGGCGCTCGGCGCGCGCAGCTGGCTGCGGCTGCGCCAGGAGGCGGCCGGCACCGAGACCGCCGTGGTCGTGCTCTCCGACGCGCGGATGGCCGAGGGCAGCGCGGACCTCGCGCTCGCGCTCGCGCCCGCCGGCACGCGCTTCGAAGGCCCGGCGCACCCCGACGCCCTCCCCGGCGCCGAGGGCGCCCTCCTCTCCGCGCTCGAGAGCGAGCTGTGGCTCGTGCGCGACCGGCGCGGCGGTCCCCTGCGCTGCGCCGGCGCGCGCTGGCCGCAACGAGGAGCAGCATGAGAGTGAAGCGGAGCATGAGGGAGCTCCGCTCCCCCCTGTGGGGGGCCGGGGGGCCACAGGGACGGGGGCGGCGTGAAGGAGCCCCGTGACGAGCCGCATCGCGTGCCTGCTCGTGCCCGATCTCCCGTGGGTGGCCCTCGTGCGCGCGCACCCCGAGCTCGCCGGGCGGCCGCTCGCCGTGACGGCGGGCGCGGGCCCCCGGGCCGACGTGCTCGCCTGCTCGCCGGAAGCGGCCGGCCGCGGCGTGCGCCTGCCGTGCACCGCCGCGCAGGCGCGCGCGGTGTGCGCCGAGCTGGTCGTGCACTCCGCGTCGGCGGCGCTGGAGGAAGCGGCCCGCCGCGCGCTCCTCGACGCCGCGCTCGGGGCGTCGCCGCGCGCGGAGCTCGCGCCGGTCGCGGCGGGGCTGCGCGCTGCAGAGGCCGCGGTCTTCCTCGACGCCTCGGGCCTCACCGCCTGCTTCGGCTCCGAGGCGGGCTTCGCCGCCGCGCTCTCGGCCCGCGCGCTGCGGCTCGGGCTGCCCGCCGTCGTCGCGGTGGCCGGCTCGCGCGCCGTCGCGCGCATCGCCGCGCGCCGCCACCTGCCCGGCTGGCTGGCGCGACCGCCCGGCGAGGCGGGGCCGGTCGAGGTCGTGACACCAGGAGGTGACAGCGCCTTCCTGGCGCCGCTGCCGCTCGAGCTGCTCGATCCGCCCGACGCCCTGGCCGAGGCGTGCACCCGCTTCGGTCTGCGCCGCGTGGGCGACCTGCTGCGGCTCCCGCGCCGCGCGCTGCTCGCGCGCCTCGGCCAGGGCGGCGCGCGCCTCCTCGACGTCGTGCTGGGCGCGGGCCAGGAGCCGCCTCCGCCCGCGGCCCCCGAGGCGCGCCTGGAAGAGTCCGCGGAGCTCGAGGCGCCCGTCGACCGGCTCGAGCCGCTCCTCTTCGTGCTCCAGGCCCTGCTCTCGCGGCTGACGGCGCGCCTCGAGTGCCGCGGCCTCGGCTGCGCCGAGCTCGAGCTCGGGCTCCGCCTCGCCGGCGGCGCGCGCGAGGTGCGCCGCGTCGGCGTCGCGGCTCCGACGGGAGACGTGCGTGTGCTGCTGCGCCTCGCCGCGCTCGCGCTCGAGACGCACCCGCCCGACGCGGAGATCGAAGAGGTGCGCGTCGCCGCCGACGGCCGCCCGCTGCGCGGCGACCAGCTCGACTTCTTCCGCCCCGCCGGACCGGCGCCGGCGCTGCTCGGCCGCACGCTCGCGGAGCTCGAGGCGCTCTGCGGTCCCGGCCGCGTGGGCGCGCCCGTCGTCGTCGACACCCATCGCCCCGGCGCGTTCGCCCTCGCCCCCTTCGCTCCGGGCGCCGCGCCGCCGCCGCGGCGCGAGCGCGCCGCCGGCTGCGCGGACGGTGTGCGCGAGAGCGCCCCGCCCTACGTCCACTCGCTCACCGTGCGCGCCCTGCGCCCTGCGCTGCCCGCGCACGTCGAGACGCGCGCGGGCAGCCCCGTCCGCCTCGCGAGCGCCGTCGCCCGCGGCGACGTCGTCCAGTGCGCCGGCCCGTGGCGGACGAGCGGCGGCTGGTGGTCCGAGGACGAGCGCTTCGCCTTCGACCACTACGACGTCGTCACGAGCGACGGCACCGCCGCGCGCCTGCGCTACGACCTCGCGCGCGGCGCCTGGACCGTCGACGCGATCTACGACTGAGTCGACGTGCGTGCCGTCGCGCGGGCGCGCCGCCCTACCCCGCGTCGGCGTCGCGCACGTCGACCTGCCCCGTCGCGCGCCGGCGCAGGCTCGACCAGCTCATTCCGCCCGCGAAGACGAGCGCGATGCCCGCGAGCACGAGCCACGCGATCGCGCGGGCGCCGAGCGACGCGTGGGTCCAGTCGAGCGCCAGCCACATCCCGGTGCCGACGAGCGCGATCGCGAGACCGGTGCCGATGAACCCGAGCGCTCGCCACGTCGTCGTGAACACGAACACCCAGGCGATGGTGAGCGCCACCCCGACGAACGCCTTGGCCGGCGTGAGCTCGCCGCCGTCGAGCACCCAGTGGACGTACGAGCGCCCTTCCGGGTTGTAGGTCGCCGCGACGAGCGCGGCGACGAAGAGCAGCCGCAAGGCGAACGCCCTCATGCGCCCTCCTCAGTCGTCCTCGCCGCGCTTGCGCTGGAGCGAGAGCCCCGCGCGCGACGGCGTGCCGGCGGCGCCTCGCACGACCGCGCGCGCGCCATAGCGGTCGGCGAGCGAGTCGAGCGCGCGGTTGAGGCGCTCGCGCCGCGCGCGGCCCGCGTCGAACAGCTCGAGCTGCCCGCGCGCCGCCGGCGCGAGGTTCGTGACGCCGACGCCGAGCAGCCGCACCGCCTCGCGCAGCGGCTCCGCGCGCAGGAGCCGGCGCGCCGCGGCATCGAGCGCGACGCCGTCGTCGGTCGGGACGGGGAGCGTCGTGCGCCGCGTGAGGAGCGGAAAGCCGCGCGGCCCCGCGCGCACGCGGCGGGCGAGCTTCAGCTTCAGCACGACGGTGCGCGCGCGCAGGCCGCTGCGCCGGAGGCGCCGCGCGACGGCCTCCGCGTGCGCCAGGATCGCGGCCTCGAGCACGGCCCGCTCGCGCACGTCGCGCTCGAACGTGTTCTCCTCGCTGAGCGACACGGGGTCGCGCCACGCGGCGACCTCGCGCAGGTCCTCGCCGCGGGCGAGGCGCGCGACGTCGAGCCCCCAGTCGCCGAGGGCGCGCTCGACGCGCGCCGCCGGCGCGCGCGCGAGGTCGCCTACCGTCGCGAAGCCCGCGCGCCGCAGCCGCGCCTCGGCGACGGGTCCGACGCCCCAGAGGCGAGCGACGGGCAGCGGGTCGAGGAACTCGCGGACGCCGCCGGCCGCCACCTCGCACAGACCGTCGGGCTTCGCCTGGTCGCTCGCGATCTTCGCGACCATCTTCACCGGCGCGATGCCGACCGACACGGCGAGCCCCGTCTCGCGGCGCACCTCCTCGCGCAGCCGCTCGCCCACCCGCCGCGCCGGCCCGAGCAGGCGCTCGCTGCCCGTGAGGTCGAGGAACGCCTCGTCGAGCGAGAGCGACTCCACGACCGGCGTGAAGCGCGCGAACACGCCGAAGATGCGCTTCGACTCGGCGGCGTACTTGCGCATGTCGCCGGGGAGGAAGACGGCGTCGGGGCACAGGCGCCGCGCGATCGCGGTGGGCATCGCGGAGTGGACGCCGAAGGGACGCGCCTCGTAGCTCGCCGCGCAGACCACGCCGCGCTGCGACGTGCCGCCGACGATCACCGGCCGGCCTCGCAGCTCCGGCCGGTCGCGCTGCTCGATCGACGTGTAGAAGGCGTCCATGTCGGCGTGGAGCACGACGCGGGGGCGGTCCACGCGGGGAGCGTACCGCGGCGCGCGCCGCGGCCTGCCGCTCACGAGCGCGAGGCGCGGAACGGGCGCCCGCTGCCGCGCTTGCGCGCGAGCGCGGAAGCGGAACCCTCCCCCGATGGCCGAGCCGACGCCCCTCGACACCGCCGCCTCTCCGCCGCTCTCCGACGCGTCCGCCGCGCCCGCGGGTGGCCCCGCCGCCGGCGTGCGCTGGGATCTCGCAGACCTCTACGCGGGCCCGGACGACCCGCGCATCGAGGCCGACCTCGACGCCGCGGAGGCGCGCGCCAAGCGCTTCGCCGCGGCGCACCGGGGACGCGTGGCGGAGCTCGAGCCGGCCGCGCTCGCCGCCGCGATCGACGAGCTCGAAGCGCTGCAGGAGCCCGCGGCGCGCGCCGGCGCGTACGCGGGCCTCCTCTTCGCGGCCGATACCTCGGTCCCGCGCCACGGGGCGCTGCTCCAGCGCGTACAGGAGCGCGGCTCGGCGATCCGGACCGAGCTCCTCTTCTTCCAGCTCGAGTGGGTCGCGCTCCCCGAGGAGCTCGCCGACCGACGCCTCGCCGACCCGACGCTCGCGCGCCGGCGCCACCTGCTGGCCGGCATGCGGCGCTACCGCCCGCACGTCCGCAGCGAGCCCGAGGAGCGCATCCTCGAGGAGATGGCGAATACGGGCAGCCGCGCGTTCGGCCGGCTCTTCGACGAGGTGCTCGCCGACGCGCGCTTCTCCGTCGAGCTGCCGGGCGTCGGCGCGCGGGAGCTCGGCGAGGAGGAGGCGCTCGCGCTCCTCCACGAGCCCGACCGCGCCGTGCGCCGCGCCGCCGCGGCCGGGCTCACGTCCGGTCTGCGCGCGCGCTCGCGGCTCCTCGGGTTCGTCTTCAACACGCTCGTCCAGGACAAGGCGGTGGAGGACCGGCTGCGCCGCTACGCCGACCCGATGGACGAGCGCAACCTCTCGAACGAGATCGACGCCGCCGCCGTCCGCGCGTTGCTCGAGGCCTGCGAGGCGCGCTACGGCCTCGTGCAGCGCTACTACGGCCTGAAGCGGCGCCTGCTGGGTCTGCCGTCGCTCCTCGACTACGACCGCTACGCCCCGCTCCCCGAGGCCGGCGGCGCGCGCGGCTTCGACGACGCGCGGCGCACCGTGCTCGAGGCGTACCGCGACTTCGCGCCCGAGCTCGCCGAGATCGCGGAGCGCTTCTTCGCGCGCCGTTGGATCGACGCCGAGCTCCGGCCCGGGAAGCGCGGTGGCGCGTTCTGCGCCTCGACGATCCCGTCGGCGCACCCCTACGTCCTGCTCTCGTTCACCGGCAACCTGCGCGACGTCATGACGCTCGCGCACGAGCTCGGCCACGGCGTGCACCAGTGGCTGGCGCGCGAGCGCGGGCTCTTCGAGCAGGACGCCCCGCTCACCACCGCCGAGACCGCGAGCGTGTTCGGCGAGATGCTCGTCTTCCGCCGGCTCGTGCGCGAGGAGCGCGACCCGGCCGTCCGCCTCGCGCTGCTCTGCGGGAAGCTCGAGGACGCGTTCGCGACGGTGTTCCGCCAGGTCGCCATGACGCGCTTCGAGCAGGCGCTGCACGCGGCGCGCCGCGGCGAGGGCGAGCTCCCCGTCGAGCGCGTCAACGAGCTCTGGCTCGCCGCGAATCGCGCGATGTTCGGCGACTCCGTCGAGCTCAGCGCCGACTACGGCTGGTGGTGGCTCTACATCCCGCACTTCGTGCACACGCCGTTCTACTGCTACGCGTACGCCTTCGGCGAGCTGCTCGTGCTCGCGCTGCTGCGGCGCTACGACGAGGAGGGCGAAGCCTTCGTGCCGCGCTACCTCGAGCTCCTCGCGGCCGGCGGCTCCGAGGCGCCCCCGGCGCTCCTGCGCCGCGTCGGGCTCGACCTCGAGGACCCGCGCTTCTGGGACGGCGGCCTCGCGTTGCTCGACGAGATGGTGGGCGAGGCCGAGCGGCTGGCCGCCTCGCTGAAGAGCTAGCGCGGGGCGGGCCCCGGTCGCGGACGCCGCTACCTCGGTCCGGCGGCCACCCGCCAGACGCAGTTGCCGACGTCGTCCGCCACGAGCAGCGCGCCGTCGCGGGCGACGGCGACGCCGACCGGCCGTCCGTAGGCCTCGCCGCCCGGTGCGAGGAAGCCCGTCAGCACGTCGATGGGCTCGCCGCTCGGGGCGCCGTTCGCGAAGGGCACGTAGAGGACCTTGTACCCCGACGGCGGCCGCCGGTTCCACGAGCCGTGCTGTCCGACGAACATGCCGCTCGGCGCGAAGGGTCCGCCGAGCCGGCTGCCGCGCGCCGAGGCGAGACCGAGCGACGCGGTGTGCGCCCCGAGCGCGTAGTCGGGGCGGATCGCCTGCGCCACGAGGTCGAGGCGCTGCGGGCGCACCCGTACATCGACCGACCCTCCGTAGTAGCTGTACGGCCAGCCGTAGAAGCCGCCCTCGCGCACCGACGTCATGTAGTCGGGCACGAGGTCGGGGCCGATCTCGTCGCGCTCGTTCACCGCGGCCCAGAGGACGTCGCCCTGCCACGCCATCCCCACCGGGTTGCGCAGACCGGTCGCGTACTCGCGCGCCGCGCCGCTCGCGCGGTCGATCTCCCAGATGGAGGCGCGACCTGCCTCGTACTCGATGCCGTGCTCGGCCACGTTGCTGTTCGAACCGACCGAGACGTAGAGCTTGCGCCCGTCCTTGCTCGCGAGCAGACCCTTCGTCCAGTGGTGGTTCAACGGCCCGCCCGGCAGATCCGCGACCTTCGTCGCCGGGCCGGCGACCGCCGTCGCGCCCCGTTCGACGGGGAAACGGACCAGCGCGTCCGTGTTCGCGACGAAGAGCTCGTCGCCGACGAGCGCCATGCCGAAGGGCGAGTGCAGGTGCTCGGCAAACGCAAAGCGCAGCTCCGCGCGCCCATCGCCATCGCCGTCGCGCAGCAGCGTGATGCGGTCGGCGCTTGGCGTCGCCGCGCCGCTGCGCTTCATGTACCAGCCCATCAGCCAGCCTCGCACGCCCATGAGCTCGGCGCGCAGCGGACGCTCGGGAGCGTTGGTCTCGGCGACGAGCACGTCGCCGTTCGGGAGCACGAGCAGCCAGCGCGGGTGGTCGAGCCCCTCGGCGAAGCGCGCGACGCGGGTCCCCGCGGCGGCGACCGGCGCGGCGCCGTCGGGCCAGGGGCGCGCCGGTGCCACCTCTACCTGCGGCAGGCGTTCGCGGTCCGGCGGGGGGAGCACCGGGGTCGGGCCGAAGCCCGCTTCGACGGGCAACGCCGCGGTCGCGCAGCCGAGGCCGGCGAGCGCCAGCGCGGCGAGCTGAATCACGGAGCTGGGAGCCTTCGTGCGAGGCGACGTCACGCCGCACTCCTTCCTGCCCCGCCGGAGAGTGCAGAAGAGCGTTGCAGCCCGCGTGCCAAGCGCGTCGCGGCGGGCGCTCGGCATCCCTCGCCGGGTCGCAGAGGCCGACGGCCCGTCGCTAGACTGGCCGGCCGGAGAAGCACACGAGTGGGCTCGGTCCGGATTCCCGACGTGTCGCCCTGGCGCGTGCTGCACGAGATGCGGCTGCTGCCCGACCTCGCGAGCGGGCTCGCGGCGCTTCCCGCGCTCGCGCGCGCGCCGCGCGGAGCGGGGGAGCCCGTCCTCGTGCTTCCCGGCTACGGCGCTGGCGACGCGTCGACCGCGCTCCTGCGCGCGTTCCTCGCCCGCCTCGGCTACCGCGTGGCTGGCTGGGGCCTCGGTCGCAACGCCGGCGACGTCCCGAAGCTCTTGCCCCGCGTGATCGAGGCGGTCGAGCGCACGGCAGCAGCCGCGCGGCGGCGGGTGCGCCTCGTCGGTTGGAGCCTGGGCGGCGTCCTGGCCCGAGAGGCGGCGCGCGAGCGGCCGCGCGCCGTGGAGCGCGTGGTGACGCTGGGCTCGCCGGTCGTCGGCGGCCCGAAGTACACGGCGGTCGGCCGGCTCTACCGCTTGCGCGGCTTCGACCTCGACGCGATCGAGCGCGAGATCGCGGCGCGCCACACCGCGCGACCGATCCGCGTGCCGATCCACGCGATCTACAGCCGGCGCGACGGCGTCGTCGCCTGGCAAGCGTGCCTCGACCGGTCGAGCCCCAACGTCGAGCACGTGGAGGTGGCGTGCACCCACAGCGGTCTCGGCATCGACGCGCGGGTGCTGGCACTCGTCGCGGACCGGCTCGCGCGGCGGCGCTAGGCGAGCTTCGCGAGCGCCTTCCGGATCTTCGCCGGGTCGGCGTGGTCGCCGGCGTCGCGGCTCACGTGGCGGAACGCGACGCGGCCGCCGGGCTCGATCACGAACGCGCCGCCGAGCTGCCAGGGGTCGCCCTTCGTGAGGCCCTGGCGCGCGCCGGTGCGGAGCGCGCGGACGGCGTGCGCCAGCGTCCCGGGGTTGAGCGTGTCGAGCACGCCGCGGCGCAGCCCCGCCGCGCGGTAGGCGTCGAGCTTCGGGTCGACGTACAGCCGGAAGGGCAGCTCGTACGCCGCCGCAAACTCCTTGGCCTGGGCGGGCGTGCCGTTGCCGACCACGGCGAGCTCCGCGCCGAGCGCGCGGAAGCCGTCCACCTCGCCGCGCAACTGCGCGACCTGCTCGCGGCAGAAGAGTCAGCCGAAGTGTCGGATGAAGACGAGCACGACCGGCTTGCGACGCCAGAGCGCGGCGAGCGTGGAAGAGCCGCCTTCGGGGTCCTGGACGGCGACCTTTCCGAGCGCGGCGGCGTTGCGCAGATCGCACCTCCCGGCGCGGCGTGGCTCCCCCGCGAGGGTACCGCCGGCGCGCCGCGCGTTCACGCCCCGCGCGACGCGCCACTGCGCGCTCGCGCCGCCGGCAGCGCCGAGAAGGCGACGTCCTACGGCGGCGGGAGCGTACGGGCGAGCTCGGTCGCCGCGCGCAGGCCGCTCGTGAGAGCCGCCTCGGTGTAGGGGCCGACCAGGTAGTCGCCTGCGAAGGCGAGCCGCGGCGAGCGGTCGGTGCGCGCGAGGAACGCGCGCAGCGCGGGGAGGTAGCCGGCGCGGAACTGCGGGAGCATCGGGTCCCAGCGGTGGACCACGGCGTCGCGCGGCGCGAGCCGGCCGACCGGCGTGCGCGC
The DNA here is from genome assembly GCA_036257215.1 of Myxococcota bacterium. Taxonomy (GTDB): domain Bacteria; phylum Myxococcota_A; class UBA9160; order UBA9160; family UBA6930; genus DATAGA01. The sequence goes on along the minus strand of DATAGA010000051.1, from coordinate 2,760 downwards.
GAGGCTCTCGAGCGCGCACGCGACGACGGCGTCGTCGCTCGCGCCCGCGAGGCGCGCGGCAGCGCTCTCCGTGAGCGCCGCGTTGAGGAGCCCCGCGCCCGGCGGCGCTGCGCCCGGCTTCCAGTGGTCGACGGCGAGGCCGTAGAGGTCGAGCCCCTCGGCGCGCGGGAACGCGACGCCGTACCAGGGCAGCGCCGCGGGCGCCTCCGCGAGCAGGAGGTGCACGATGGCGCCGCGCGCGTAGTGGACCTGTGTGAAGAACGCGCGCTCGGCCGCGGTGAGCTTCGGGCACAGGCGCGCAGCGAGGCTGCCGGGCACGGCGACGACGACCGCGTCGGCCTCGCGCGTTCGCTCGGCGCTCGGCGTCACGAAGCGCACGCGCGCGCCGCCGGCGTCGGTCTCGACGCTCGTCACCTCGAAGCCGACGCGCACGGACACCTCGCGCGCGAGCGCCTGCGTCACGCGACCGAGACCCCCTTCGACGCACTGGATCCGGAAGCCGTCCGCGACGAAGCGCATTGCGAGCTGCGCGAACGCCCCCGAGAGGTGCTCCGGGTCGCTGTCGAACGTGGACGCGAAGGCGGGCGCGAGGACGTACTCGAGCACCTCGTCGCCGACGGTCCGGCGCGCCCACGCCGCGAGGTCCTCGCGGTCGAGCTCCGCGGCGCGCTCCGGGCGCAGCGGGTCGAGAACGCCCCGGTGTCGCCAGAGCTCGAGCGGGAGCCGCGCGAGGCGCAGCTTCGCGCCCGGCGAGAGCAGCCGCGAGCGCAGGAACGCCGCCGGCGAGCCCCACTCGCCCGGCTCGAGCCGGCCGCCGCGCAGCACGGCGTTGGCGCTCCGCGCGACGGGACGAACCGCGTCGGCCAGGTCGAGCTGGCGCAGCGCCGCGTGGAGGTTGCGGTAGCCGCTCGCGATGAACTGCGCGCCGCGGTCGAGCAGGTAGTCGCCGCGGCGCTCGCTGCGCATGCGGCCGCCGGCCGACGCCTCGCGCTCGAACACTTCGACCGCGTGGCCCGCGCGCGCGAGCCGCCACGCGCACGCGAGCCCGGCGACCCCGCCCCCGACGACGACGACGCGCCCCACTACGCGCGCTCCGCGCCGAGCGCGCCGCGCCGCATCAGCGCGCGCCCACGCCCAGCGCCGCGAGGGCGCGCGGCAGCTCGTCGGGGTGGAACGGCTTCGAGAGGAACGCGCTGCGCCCGTCGCGCAGGAAGGCGGCGACCTCGCCGTCGGGTCCGCTGCCGCTGATGAGCACGGCCGCGAGGTCGGCGCGGCGCGCGCGCAACGCGCGCAGCGTGGCCGCGGCGCCCGCGGGCGGCGCACCGACGTCGAGCACCGCGGCGTCGAACCCCGGCCCGGCCTCGAAGAGCCGCAGCGCCTCGTCGCCGTCGCGCGCGCTCGTCACCGCGCAGCCCGCGCGCTCGAGCACGCGGCACAGCAGCGCGCGGAGCACGTCCTCGTCCTCGACGAGGAGCACGCGGCGTTCGGGGGCGGTCACGACGCCGGAATGTAGGACGGCTGCTGGAGCGCGCCGCGACGGGCGGCACGCGGACGCCACCGGCTCGCGGCGGCTTCGAGCGTCGGGAGGGGTCTTGGCGGATGGCGAACAAAAGGCGAAACTACCCGAGTGGATCCCTCGGACTACGTCGAGCTGCGCTGCCGCAGCGCCTTCTCGTTCCTCGAAGGCGCCTCCAATCCCGAGGACCTCGCGGGCCGCGCCGCGGAGCTCGGCCACCGCGCGCTCGCGCTCGCCGACCGGGGCGGGGTGTACGGGCTGCCGCGCTTCCACCAGGCCGCGCGCGCGGCTGGCCTGCGGGCGATCCACGGCGCCACCTGCCGGATCGGGAGCGGCCGGACGCTCGCCGTGGCGCCGGGTCCGACCTCGCCGCCGAGCCCGGCGCCGGCGCCCGGCGCGCCGCCGGACGGAGCGCGCTCGAGCGCCCGAGGCGGGCGCGGGCGCGTCCGCGCGGCGCCGACGCCGGAGCCCGATGCACCCGCGCTGCAGCTCCTGGTGGAGTCGCGCGCGGGCTACCGCAACTTGTGTCGGCTGCTGACGCTGGGCCAGGCGCGCGCGCCGAAGGGCGACTGCCTCGCGAGCTGGGACGAGCTCGAGGAGCACGCCGCCGGCCTCGTCGCGCTCGTGCGCGGCGACGGGCGCCTGAGCCGCGCCTTCCTCGACCGCGTGCAGGCGAGCTTCCCGGGCCGGACGTTCGTCGACGTCGCGCGCACGCGCGAGCGCAGCGCCGAGGCCGAGGGTCGCTACGCCGCGGCGCTCGCAGAGGCCGCGCGCGTGCCCGTCGTCGCGACGGGCGACGTGCGCTGCGCCCGCCCCGAGGACCGCCGCGTCCTCGACGCGATGACGTGCCTCCACGCGAAGACGTCACTCGACCGCGCGGGCCGGCTGCTCGCGCCGAACGACGAGCGCGCGCTGCGCCCGCCCGGCGAGACGGCGCGCCGCTTCGCCGACCGCCCCGCCTGGGTGCGCGCCAGCCGCACCGTCGCGGAGCGCTGCGCCTTCGGGCTCGAGGACCTCGGCTACCGCTTCCCCACGTTCCCGGTCCCGCCCGGCGAGACGCAGGACGGCTGGCTGCGCCGCCTCGCGTTCGAGGGCGCGCGCGAGCGCTACGGCGACCCGCTGCCGCCGCGCGCGCGCGCCCAGCTCGAGCACGAGCTCGCCGTGATCGCGAAGCTCGACCTCGCCGGCTACTTCCTCATCGTCTGGGACCTCGCCCGCTTCGCGCGCGAGCGCGGCATGCTCTG
>DATAGA010000030.1:0-3724 GCA_036257215.1 Myxococcota bacterium | reverse complement strand
CCATTCAGCGCAGCCTCGCAAGTGGGGCGAACGACGCCTTCACCTTCGGCCAGTTCGAGACGGCCGTCGCGCACTTCCACAGGACGCTGGACGCGGTCCTCGCGCCGTAGGGCGCGGCGCCGCTAAGCCCCTTCGAGCGCGCCGCGGAGAGGGACCGTGCGCCCCGTGGGTACTTGGCGAGTCGTCGTGCTCCTGGCTGACCACGACGGCGGGGCGTCAAGGGCCTGGAGAGTCAGCTCTTCTCCACGAGCGGCGCGCTCACGCGAGGAGCCTGGTGAGCGCGCCCGGGGGCGCGACGGTCACCACCCTCCGCGGCGCCACGCCGAGGCGCGGGAGAAGCGCCCGACGCACGACCTCGTCCCACGCGTAGCGGCGCGCTGTCGCCTGCCCCGCGCGGCGCATCGCGCGAGCCTCGTTCGGATGGCGGCGCAGCCAGTCGAACAGGCGTATGAACTCGCGCGGGTCCCCGGTCTCGAGCACGAGCGCGTTGTGGCCCCCGAGCGCGTAGTCCTCGCCCGAGCAGCCGGTACACGCGAGACCGCCGGCCGCCATGGCCTCGAGGCCGACGAGGCCGAACGGCTCGTGGCCGCTGTTCGCGAGCACCGCGTCGGCGCCGCGGAACAGCACGCGTCGCGCGTCGGGGTCGACGTGGTTGCGGAGCTCGATCACGTCGGCGTCGCCGGCGCCGCAGAGCGCCGCGACCAGCCCCTCCTGCCCGGCTCGGGCCGGCCGCCGCTCGACCACGCGTAGCCCGCTGGTGCGCATCGCGGCGCGCACGTCGTCGCCGTGCGGCTCGCATCCGCCCCGCGCGACGAGCAGCGGCTGCCAGCCCGCCCGCTTCAGCTCCGCCACGAGGCCGACGGTCTCGAGCCAGCGCTTGTGCGGGTCGAAGCGCGCCATCTTCGTGAGGACCGTACGGCCCCGGAAGCGGCCGCGCAGGGCGGCCACCGCGGCCCGGGAGGGCGGCTCGAAGGCGTCTTCGTGGAGCCCGTTGGGGACGACCGTGGCGTCAACCCCCCACTCGCGCATGCGGTGCTTCATGTAGCGGCTCACCGTCGTGATGCGCGCGACCTCGGCGAGCCGCGCCCAGGGCAGACCCTCGAAGCCGTAAACATTGTTCGCGTTCCAGAGCAGCGTCGCGCGCTCGCGCAGCCCGGCCTGTTCCAGGAGGTCGTGCAGCCCGATCGTCGCGTGGACTGTGTGCCACTCTTCGGCGAGGACGACCGCGCGCCCGCCGTTGCGCAGATGCGGGCCGAGCACCTCGCGCACCAGGTACCGCGGCAGCGACGCCGCGAACTCGCGCTCCTTCGGCCCCTCACCCGCGTACACGCCCTCGGGGTGGTACGCGCTGACCCACTGGCACCAGCGGTGGAGGTGCAGACTGCCACGCGTCTCGTACCCCGGCAGCGCGGGGTCGCCGACGAACCAGAGGTGGGTCTCGAAGCCCTGCCCGGCGAGCGTCGCGGCGAGGCCCTCGACGCGCGTCGCGAGCCCGCCGACGCGCGCGTAGGGATCGGGGCCTTCGAACGAGAGGAGATGGAACTGCACCGCAACCTCCGCGGCCGGCGTGACGTGCAATCACCGTGCCACGCTCTCGTCTCGCGTCCCGGTCGCTCCTCGGCGCCGTGCGTGCGACACCACACGGAGTCTGTCCGATCCACGACGATGGCTGCGCGCGGTCGGTTGCGTCTCGGGGCCGTCCGCCCCGACCTGGTCGCGTTGCCGGCGTGCTCGCGATCACCGGGCGCGTACGGTGCCGCGTTCGAGGTCGAGAAGCCGCGGTTCCTGGCGTGAAGTGGGCTGGCTCGAACTAGAGGAGCGTCTTCAAGTGGCGGTACCCTTCGGCGATCTCGTGCGCGAGCGCGCGCGCGGCGTGCGCGATCCGCTGCCGGTCGGGCTGCGTTGCCGCGCCGAAGGACTTCATCTGGGCCTCGACGTGGTGCCAGCTCTTCTCGAGCTTCTCGAAGCGGTCGCGCGCCTCGGCGGTTCCCAGGTGGATCTGCAGCCGGAGCTCGTCGCGCGTGGCGCGCAGCCTGTCGAGTTCCTCGTTCAGCCGGTCGGTCTTGGTCATCGTCGTCGAACCTCCGGGCCCCGGATCGAGAGCAGGAAGCATGCCGTCCCGCAGCGGCCTCCGCGGGCCGGCGCCACGCGTGCTGAGGCGATCCGCCCCGCCGAGCGGTCCCGGGATGTCCCTTTCGTCCAGCGGGGCCGCTCGTCCATGCCGCTCCGGGCGGTACGACGATTGCACCGACGCGTGCAGCAAGGCGGAGGGGAAGAATGCGCCGGACGTCGTCGACTCGGGGAGCGACACCGCGCGAGCGCGCGAGCCGCCGGATCTACGCGGAGTCGCCCGCCAAGCTCCGCGCGGCGACGCGGTGCCCCGACTGCGGCGCGACCTACCGGCGCGGCCGCTGGACCTGGCAGAAGGCGGAGGACGGCGCGCCGGAGCGACGCTGCCCCGCGTGCGAGGCGGTCGCCACGGGCTCCCCGGCCGGCGTCCTGCACGTCGGAGGTCCCTTCGCGGCGGAGCACCGCGCCGAGCTCGTGGCGCTCGTCCGCCACGTCGAGCAGCGCGAGCGCGCGGAGCACCCGCTGAAGCGGATCGTCTCGATCACCGACGACGGCGACGGCTTCGCGGTGACGACGACCGCCGCGAAGCTCGCCGAGTCGATGGGTCGCGCGCTCGAGAAGGCCTACGCCGGCAAGCTCGCGCGGCCGCGGACCACGGCGGAGCGCGGCAACCTCAAGCGTGTGAGCTGGATGCGCTGACGCGCCGCGGTCCGCCTCGCCGTTCCGGCCTCACGCCCCGCGCGGGCGATGGCGCGGAACCTGCATCCCAGCGAGGCAGGGAACCGCGGGAGGAAGGTCGGTGCGGGGCGACGCGATCCACCACGACCGGCTTCGCGAGGCGATGGTGAGGCGGCAGATCGCCGCGCGCGGCGTGCGCTCGCCCGCAGTGCTGGCTGCGATGGGCGCGGTGCGGCGCGAGGCCCTTCGTGTTCATCGCGGTGGCGAGCCGTGCGTCGGGCGACTAGCCGACGGGAGCCGGCGAAGCCGACTCGGTCGGCTATCCGGATCCGGCAAGGGAGAGCTGCCGCGACGACTCTTGGGTCGCGCTCCTGCCCCGGGGCCCGCCTACGGGGGCGAACGCCGCCCCACGCGGCGCTCGGGGCGCGGGTCGCGCATGCCGTGCGCGCGCACGATCGCGAGGGCGTGCAGCGCGATCGAGGCGAGGAACGCGGCGCGGAACGAGACGCCGTCCGCCAGCAGGCCCGCGCCGAGGTAGCCCACCATGCCGACCAGCTCGGTGGACGCGTTGTGGGTCGCAATCCGCATCGCGCGATCGCGCTCGGTACCGAACTCGAGCACCAGGTTCGAGCCCGCCAGCACGAAGCCGCCGAGGCTCGCGCCCACGAGTGCGTAGGTCAGCGCCGCGAGCGTCGGGGTCGACACGACGAGCAGGAGTGCAGTGCCGGCGAGCCCGCACAAGCTCGAGAGCTGGAAGACCGGCTTGTAGCCGGCGCGGTCGCCGAGCCAGCCCCACCCGAGCGTGCTCCCCGACTGCGCCAGGGCGAAGAGGATCGTCCACGCGCCGAGCCGGGCCCCGCTGATCCCGAACTCGCGGCCCAGCCACACGACGTACAGCGGGAGCACGCCGCGCGCGGCGCTCGCGAAGAGGCGCGCCGAGAGGAAGTGGCGGAAGTCCGGCTCGGCGCGCAGCAGC
>DATAGA010000621.1:0-5218 GCA_036257215.1 Myxococcota bacterium | reverse complement strand
TCCTGCGTCTTCGGGACCTTCTTCATCAGCACGTCGTTCTCGATCGCGCCGTCGGGGGCGATCTGCGTGACGCGCGTGCTGCCGTGCGTGAAGCCGCGGACCTGATCGTGGTTCACGGGGTAGGGCGGGAAGGCGCGGTCGAGCTGTCGCATGAGCTCGTCCGGTTTGATGTCGGGGTCGTTCTCCTCGATCTTCGCGCGCAGCTCGTCGCGCGCGTCGGACTGGCTCTCGTAGCCCTCGCCGTCCAACCGCTTCGTGATCCGGTCGATCTTCTCGATCGTCTCCGGCGTGAAGATCGTGCCTTCCTTCACGATCACGCCGATCGCGACCAGCGAGGACGAGCCGAACTTCGCCGTGAACTTGTCTTGGGCGTGGATGAAGGGGTGGTCGGGCCAGAGGTCGCGCTCCCGCGTGTCGACTCGCACCACCGGGCCGGGGAGCGGCCGCCCGATGGTGTGCATCACGAGGTTGAAGATCGGATAGAAGAAGAAGAGCGTGGTCAGGACCAGGAACGTGGCGACCCCGGCTCGATGCTTGACGATCCAGCGCGCGAACTGGAGCGTCCGCGTCTCGCGCACGTGATGGGTTCGCTGTCCCTCGGCCATGATGCCTCCCGTCTTGGCTCACCTGCGTCCGCAGTGACGACCGCTCGCGGCCCCTCGTGGAGCGGGCCCTCGCGGCTCACCGTCCGACCCCGCGTGACGACGCACGTGCAGCCGAGCGGCTTGCTGTCTCCGGACCACCGGTCCGGCTTCCTCTTCGCCGCCTTCACGCCGCCGAGCGCAACCCGCCGCGGCGCGCGCACGGATCGCACGGGCGGGGGGTCCGGGCTCGGGGCGCGTATCCGGCGCATGCGTAGGACAGCACGGATGGGCCCAAGGATTCAAGCCCCCGGGGCTGCTCCACCAGCCGCCACGTGGTAGAGCAGCGCGGTGGCGTCCCCGCCGCTCGTATTCGCGACCCGCGCGCTCCCGGGCGACGCGTTCCGCCGCCTCCCCGAGCGCGTGACGCTGCGCGTCTGGCCGGGCCCCGGCGCTCCCGGAGCGGACGCGCTGCGGGGCGCCGCCCGGGAGGCGGAGGGGCTGCTGTGCGTCCTCACCGACCGCGTGGACGGCGCCCTGCTCGAGGGCTGTCCGCGCCTGCGGGTGGTGTCGAGCTGCTCGGTGGGCCTCGACCACGTGGACCTCGCGGCAGCGGCGGCGCGCGGGATCCCGGTCGGGCACACGCCCGGCGTGCTCACCGAGACGACGGCCGACCTCGCGTTCGCCCTCCTGCTCGCGGCGGCGCGGCGCGTCCCGGAGGCGGACCGCTTCGCGCGGGACGGGAGCTGGACGCCCGCGCGCGGGTGGGAGCCGGAGCTCCTCCTCGGCCGCGACGTCCACGGCGCGACGCTCGGGATCGTCGGCCTCGGCGCGATCGGGTGCGCCGTCGCCCGGCGCGCCGCCGGCTTCGGCATGCGGGTGCTCGGCTGGTCGCGCAGCGGGCGCGCGGTGTCGGGCGTCACGCTCGTCTCGCTGGAGCACGTGCTGCGCGAGAGCGACTTCGTGAGCGTGCACGTCGCTCTGACCGACGAGACGCGCGGGCTGCTCGGCGCGGCGGCCCTCGGCCGGATGAAGCGCGGGGCGATCCTCGTGAACACGACTCGCGGTGGGGTAGTGGACGAGGGCGCGCTCGTCGCCGCGCTCCGGGACGGGCGGCTCGCCGCCGCGGGGCTCGACGTGTTCGAGCGCGAGCCGCTCCCGCAGGAGAGCCCGCTGCGCGCGCTGCCGAACCTCGTGCTCACCCCCCACATCGGGAGTGCGTCCATCGCGACGCGCGAGCGGATGGCGACGCTCGCGGTGGAGAACCTCCTCGCCGGCCTCGAGGGGCGCCCGCTTCCGCACGCGGCGCTCCGCTGAGCGCGCCGCTCACACGGAGCCGCCGGGACGCTCCTCCGGGCAGCGCGCCAGGAAGTCCTGGGGCGATACCACCGTGGCCCCGCGCGCCCTCGCCCGCGCGGCGAGCCGGCGGTCGGCCGTGACGACGACGACCTCGCCCGGCGCCGCCGCTCCGGCCCGGCGCAGGAGCCACGCGTCGGCCGAGGGCGCGAAGACGACCCGCGCGCGCCCCGCCTCGGCGCCTGCGGCGCCCGGGTCGGGCAGCTCCCGGGCGTCCGGACCGTCGAACACGACGGCCACGCGTCCTGCGCCGCCCTCGAACCGCCGAACACGGGCGAGGAGCGCCTCGCGCCCCTCCGCGCTCCACCACGCGCCCGCACGGGCCGCGCCTCGGAGCAGCCCCACGTGCAGCGCGTTGTAGCCGTCCACGAGCCACGCGACCGGCGCGGCGGCCGGGTCGGGCACCGGCGCGTCGCCCCGCGCCACGACGCGAAGGTCGCTCGGCCCGGTCGTCGGGGCGTCCGGCTCCACGACGGGAACATAGGACGGGGCGCCCGGTTCGGCCCCGCGGGGCCGGTCCTCGGCGGCCCACTCGGCCGCGAGCGCGCCGCCGAGGCCGAGGGCGACGAAGGCGGCGACGATGGCGGCCGTGCGCGCGACGCCGCCCGCGAACGACTCGGCTCTGCCGGCCCCCGTCCACGCTCGCTCGTTCCCACGCGCCCGAGCGACCCCACCGGCCCGTCCTTCTTCCGCCTCCCACGCGTCGCGCTGATGCACGCTCGACCCTCCTCTCCTCGGTTGCCGACGAGCGTCTCGCGGCGCCGTGACAGGGACGGACACGCCCGGCGTGGACCCCCGCCGCTCCCGTTGCGTCCGGGGCGGCCGTGCCTTACCCACCGAAGGGGCACGCAGGAGGAACGCCGTGATCGTCCCCGTCGGGCTCGTGCAGATGCGCTGCAGCGAAGACCGCGACGAGAACCTCGCGAAGGCGGTCGCGCGCGCAGAGGAAGCGGCCGGCCGCGGCGCGAAGGTGGTCTGCCTCCAGGAGCTGTTCCGCTCGCCCTATCCGTGTCAGAGCGAGGACGAGCGCCGCTTCGACTGGGCCGAGACCATTCCCGGGCCCTCGACCGAGGCGCTCGGCAAGGTGGCGACGCGCTGCAGCGTCTCGATCGTCGCGTCGCTCTTCGAGCGGCGCGCGCCGGGCCTGTACCACAATACGGCGGTGGTGCTCGACCCGGCGGGGCGGGTCGCATCGCTCTACCGCAAGATGCACATCCCCGACGACCCGCTCTACTACGAGAAGTACTACTTCGCCCCCGGAGACACCGGCTTTCCCTCGGTCGCCGTCGGCGGCGCGCGCGTCGCGACGCTCGTGTGCTGGGACCAGTGGTTCCCCGAGGCGGCGCGGCTCGCGGCGCTCGGCGGCGCGCAGATCCTGTTCTACCCGACGGCGATCGGCTGGCAGTTCGACGAGGGGCCGGAGGTCGACGCAGCCCAGCGCGACGCGTGGGAGACCGCGCAGCGCGCCCACGCCATCGCGAACGGCGTCTTCGTCGTCGCGGTGAACCGGGTCGGGCGCGAGGGCGACGTGCGCTTCTGGGGTCAGTCGTTCGTCGCCGATCCCTTCGGCCGCGTCCTCGCCCGCGCGTCCGCCTCCGAGGAAGAGGTGCTCGTCGTCGAGTGCGACCTCGCCGAGGTCGAGCGCACGCGCCGGCTCTGGCCGTTCCTGCGCGACCGCCGCATCGACGCGTACGACGGCCTGCTGCGCCGCTTCGGGAGCTGATCGCGGAGTCCCGCCGAACCCGGCGGGCCCGCGCGCATCCGGGTCCGGAAGAGGGAGCCTTCGTGACGAGCACCGCGGGCCTGCCGCCGGGGTTTCGCTGGCCGGCGGAGTGGGAGCCGCACGAGGCGACCTGGCTCTCGTGGCCCCACAACCCCGAGACGTGGCCGGGCTGCGTCCCCGCCGCCGAGCTCGAGTACTGCGAGATCGTGCGCTCGCTCGCCCCGCGCGAGCGGGTGCGCATCTCGGTCGCCGACGCGCGCATGGAGGAGGCGGTGCGCCGCACCCTCGCGGGCGCGGGGGTCGCGGACACCGGCGTCGAGTTCTACCACCACCCGACGAACGACGCGTGGGTGCGCGACCACGGGCCGATCTTCGCGGTGCGCGACCTCGGCGCCGCACGCGAGCGGATCGCGCTCGACTTCGGCTTCGACGCGTGGGGCGGCAAGTACCCGCCCTACGACGCCGACGACGCGATCCCCGCTCGGGTCGCGGCCGCGCTCGGCGTCCCGCGGCTCGAGCCGGGGTTCGTGCTCGAGGGCGGCTCCATCGACGGCGATGGAGCGGGCACGGTGCTCACCACCGAGACGTGTCTCCTGACCGAGACCCGCCGCAAGCCGGGCGAGCTGGAGCGCACCGTGCCGGAGATGGAGCGGAGGCTCGCCGCGTGGCTCGGCGCACGCCGGGTCGTCTGGCTCGGCGGAGAGGTCGCGGGCGACGACACCGACGGCCACGTCGACGACCTCGCGCGCTTCGCGGCGCACGGCGTCGTCGTCGCCTGCACGGAGCCGGACCGGAGCGATCCGAACGCCGCGCCCCTCGCCGACAACCTGCGGCGTCTGCGCGCCGCGCGCGACGCCTCGGGCGGCACCTTCGAGGTGGTCGAGCTGCCGATGCCGCCGCCCGTCGTGTGGCGCGGCGAACGCTGCCCGGCGAGCTACGCGAACTTCTACCTCGCCAACGGCGTGGCGCTCGTTCCGGTGTTCGGCGCGCGCGAGGACGAGCGCGCCCTCGCCGTGCTGGGCGAGCTCTGGCCCGGGCGCGACGTCGTGCCGCTCCCGGCGCGCCACCTCGTCGTCGGCCTCGGCGCGGTGCACTGCCTCACCCAGCAGGAGCCCGCCGCGCAGGCGTCGGCGGAGCCGTGAAGCGCCTCGTCCCGCTTTCCCTCCAGGGCGCGATCCGTTAAAAACTCTGGGGTCGGCGGGCCCCGCGACCGGGATCTCGACGGTCGGCGCCGGCTCAGGAGAACAGTGGTGGTCGAGGTGCTCCGGCACGACGTCGTCATCGTGGGCGGCGGCGCGGCGGGCCTGCGGGCTGCAATCGCGGCCGTCGAAGCCGACCCGCGCGTCACCGTCGCGCTCGTCTCCAAGGTGTATCCGATGCGGAGCCACACGGTCTCCGCCGAAGGCGGGGCGGCGGCCGTCGCGCGCGCCGACGACAGCCTCGAGATGCACGGCTACGACACGGTCAAGGGCTCCGACTTCCTCGGCGACCAGGACCAGATCCAGTACTTCGTCGAGCAGGCGCCGAAGGAGCTCTCCCTGCTCGAGCGCTGGGGCTG
>DATAGA010000584.1:0-9001 GCA_036257215.1 Myxococcota bacterium | reverse complement strand
CGCCTCGAGCAGGTCGCCGCCGAGCGACGCGCCGAGCCGCGCCGCGAGCCCCACGAACGAGGAGGTCCCGCTCCGGTGCATGCCGAGCACGAGCAACGGTCTCCCGGCGAGCGCGGCCAACGGACCCTCCGAGCCGCGGATCCTAACGGAGCGCCGCGAGAGGCGCCGGAACGAGCCGCTTCACGACTCGTTCATGTGACGGCGCGCCGGCGCGCCCGCCCGACGTCCGGCTCGCGAACCGAGCCGCTACCGTGCAGGCCGCGCGGTCCCGCGGCCGGTCGCGCGGGGTGAAATGGTCTTCAGCTCGCACATCTTCCTGTTCTGGTTCCTGCCCCTCGCGCTGGCGGGCTACTACGGGCTCGTCAAGGGACCGCGCTGGGCGCGCCACCTGTTCCTGATCGCCGTCTCGTACGTCTTCTACGGCTGGGCGAACCCGCCCTTCGCGATTCTGCTCTTCTTCACCACGACGGTCGACTTCCTGCTCGCGCTCTGGATCGCGCGCGAGCCGACGCCCGAGGGCGGCCCGCGCTCGCGCAGCCAGCAGGCTGCGCTCGTCGCGTCGCTGGTCTCGAACCTCGGCCTGCTCGCCTACTTCAAGTACGCCAACTTCGCGATCGAGAGCTACGGCTCGCTGATGGCCCTGCTCGGGCTCGAGCACCTCGCGTGGCGCGACTTCGTGCGGGTCACGCTGCCGCTCGGCATCAGCTTCTACGTCTTCCACTCCCTCAGCTACACGATCGACGTCTACCGCGGCCACATTCCGGCCACCCGCAACTACGTCGACTTCGCCGCGTTCGTCTCGCTCTACTCGCAGCTCGTCGCCGGGCCCATCATCCGCTACGCGGAGGTCGCGCGGCAGCTCGTGGGCCGCACCCACACCGTGGAGAAGTTCGCGCGCGGCGTCGCCCTGTTCGGCTTCGGCATGGCGAAGAAGGTGCTGCTGGCCAACCCCTGCGGGAAGGTCGCGGACACCTGCTTCGACGCCGGCTCGGTGTTCGCGCTCGACGCGTGGGTCGGTCTCGTCGCGTATGCCTTCCAGATCTACTTCGACTTCTCCGGCTACTCCGACATGGCGATCGGGCTCGGGCTCATGATGGGCTTCATGTTCCCGAAGAACTTCGACTCGCCGTACAAGAGCCGCTCGATCACCGAGTTCTGGAACCGCTGGCACCTCTCGCTCTCGACCTGGCTGCGCGACTACCTCTACGTGCCGCTCGGCGGGAACCGCCATGGCCCGCGCCGCACCTACGCGAACCTCATGATCGTGATGCTCCTCGGCGGGCTCTGGCACGGCGCGGCGCTGAACTTCTTGCTCTGGGGCGGGATCCACGGGCTGGCCCTCGCGTTCGAGCGCGCCCGCGGCCGGCGCAGTCTCGCCGCGGGTCTGCCGGCGCCGCTCCAGACCGCGTTCACGTTCGCGGTCGTGTGTTTCGCCTGGGTGTTCTTCCGCGCCGCGGACCTCGATGACGCGCTCCGCTACCTCGGCCACATGTTCGGCCTCGTCCGGCCGGAGCCGGGCGCGGCGCTCGTCGGCGGCGTGATCTACCAGCCGTACTACCTGGGCTCGCTCGCGGTCGCGGCCGCGATCACGTGGGGCGCGCCGCAGGCGTGGGACTTCACGCGCCGGCTCGACGCGCCGCGCGCGGCGCTGGCGCTGCTCCTGCTCTGGACCTCGTGCGCAATGCTGTTCGCGCAGACCTACAACCCCTTCATCTACTTCATGTTCTGATGGCTCTCTCCAGCGAAGCACGCGAGCAGCAGGCGGAGCGCGAGCTCGGGCAGACCGAGATCCGCGGTCGGGTGGCCCGCGCCCTCGTCGCGCTCTTCCTGCTCTCGCTCCTTCCCGTCGCGGCGATCCAGCTCGCGCAGCGCCCGCCGGACGTCTCGCCGCTCTTCGCAGGCGTCCCGAGCGCGTGCACGCTCCAGCGCTTCGAGCGCGCGCTCGAAGACGACTCGATCGTCGGCGGCTGGCTGCGCCCGCGCCTCCAGGCCGCGCTCACTGCGGGCTTCGGGGTGGGAAACGAGAAGGTGTACCCGGGCCGCGACGGGCGGCTCTACCACCGCCCCGACGTCGACTACGTCGTCGAAGCCGGCTTCCTCGACGCGGACGCCCTCGAGCGCCGTCGCCACGGCGGCGGGCCGTGCGACGAGCCGCCGCAGCCCGACCCGGTGGCCGCGATCGGCGCCTTCGCGGACGAGCTGGCCGGCCGCGGCATCCAGCTCGTCGTGGTCCCGACGCCCGTGAAGCCCGTCGTCGAGCCGGCGGGACTCGCGCGCCGCGACGGCGCGCGCACGCCGGTCCAGAACCGCTCCTACCCCGCGTTCGTCGCCGCGCTCGCCGGGCGCGGCGTCGACGTGTTCGACCCGATGCCGCACCTGCTCGCGCCCGGCTCCTATCTCGCGACCGACACGCACTGGCGTCCCGAGGCGGTCGAGCGCGTGGCGGCGGCGCTGGCGAAGCGTCTCGAGGCTTCCGCAGGGCTCGGCGAACCGCGCGCGAGCGGGCTCACGCGCGAGCCGCGTCGCGCGCGTCACTACGGCGACCTCGTCCTGCTGCTCAACCTCCCCTCCCATCAGTCGCTCTACGCGCCGGAGGAGGTAGCGCCGCGCGCGGTGCGCGTGGACGGCGCGCCCTGGCGGCCGACGCGGGGCGCGGAGGTGCTCCTCCTCGGCGACAGCTTCAGCAACGTCTACTCCGACGCGGCGGCCTTCCGCAGCGAGCGGCTCGGCGACGCCTTCTCGTGGGGCGAGGGCGCGGGGCTCGCGGAGCAGCTCTCCTTCTCGCTCGGGCGCCCCGTCGACCGGATCGTGCGGAACGCCGGCGGCGCGAGCGCCGCGCGCGTGGACCTCGCCCGCGAGACGGCCCGCGAGGCGGCCGCGGGGCGCGATCGACTCGCCGGCGTGCGCGTGGTCGTGTGGCAGTTCGCGGTGCGCGAGCTCTCGCAAGGCGACTGGCGCGCACCCGCGCTCGCGCCGCCGCCGGCCGCCGCGCCGCCGGCGCGCGCCGAGGAGCCTGCGGCGCGGGCGGCGGACGCGAGCGCTCGCACGCTCGACGTGGTCGCGACGGTCGCCGCGGCCGCCGCCGCGCCGGCGCCGCGCAGCGTCCCGTACCGCGACGCACTGATCGCGCTCCACCTGCGCGGCGTCGCGCCCGCGCCCGGCGCCGCGGCATCGGACGCGCCGCCGCCGGAGCTTCTCGCGTACGTCTTCGGCCTGCGCGACGACGCCGCGACGCCGCTCTCGCGGCTCGCGCCGGGCGCGCGCGTCCGGCTGCGCCTCGCGCCGTTCGACGGCGAGCGCGTCCAGCAGCGGGTGGGCTCGTTGAACCGCGTGGAGCTCGACGATCTCGAGCTGCTGGCGCTGCCGGCCTATTTCGGCGAGCCTGCCGACCCCGCGCCCGAGGCGACTCGCGAGCCGGCCCGGAGGACGCAGCGCTGAACGACACGCCGACCGGAAACCGCGCGGGTGCGCTCGCGCTCGCGGCGGCGATCGCGGCCGCCATCGTCGCCGCGGTGCTCGTGCTGCGCGCCGTCGGCGCGCCCGTCGGCGACGCGCGCTCCGCGCTCGCGCGCATCGCCGGCGAGGCCGAGACGGCGGGCCGCACGGCCGTGGCCGGGGAGGACGGCTGGCTCTTCCTCACCGCGGAGCTGCGCCACCTCGGTGTGGGTCGCTTCTGGGGCGCCGACGCCGAGCGCGCGAGCCGCGCGCAGCGGGCGGACTGGCGCGACCCGCTGCCCGCGATCCTCGACTTCCAGGCGCAGCTGAAGGGAGCGGGGATCGAGCTCCTGTTCGTGCCGGTGCCGCCGAAGGGCGCCGTGGTGCCCGACGCGCTCCCCGGGCTCGGCGCGGTCCCCGAGGAGCGCCTCGACGCCGCCGACGCCGAGTTCTACGCGCTGCTGCGCGAGCGCGGCCTCGACGTGCTCGACCTCCAGCCGGCCCTCGCGGACGCGCCGGCGGCGCCGCCGGCGTACTGCCGAACCGACACGCACTGGTGTGGGGCGGGTATCGAGCTCGCCGCGGTGCGCATCGCGCAGCGCGTGAAGGAGCGCCCGTTCGCGGCCGACGTCGCGAAGGAGTCGTTCGACTCGGAGCGGCGCGAGGTGGCGATCGAGGGCGACCTGCGCCGGATGCAGGGCGGCGCCGGCGACGCCGCTGCCGCCCCCGAGACGGTCTCGCTGCGCTTCGTCGGACGGCGCGACGGCGCCGGCGCGCTCGTCCCCGTCGAGCCCAGCCGCGAGAGCCCGCTGCTCCTCCTCGGCGACAGCCACGCGCTCGTCTTCCACGCCGGGGGCGACATGCACGCCAAGGGCGCGGGCCTCGCCGACCAGCTCGCGCTCGAGCTCGGCTTCGCCGTCGACGTCGTCGCCGTGCGCGGAAGCGGCGCGACCCCCGCGCGCATCAACCTCGCCCGCCGCGCGGGCGCTCTCGCCGGCAAGAAGCTCGTCGTCTGGTGCCTCGCGGCGCGCGACTTCAGCGAAGCGGCGCAGGGCTGGGCGAAGGTTCCCGTCGTCCGCTGACCGACGGAGACGGCGCAGCCGGCTCCGTCGGTCACCCGGGTTCGGCGAGGACGTCTCCACGAGGGATCCGCCCGAGTCGCGCCGCGACCCGCGTTCACCCGGCGTTCAGGGCCACCGGCCCATCCTCGGTCCATGGAACGACCCCGCCCTGGCGGCGGCGCCGCGTCCGCTCGCCCGCGCGCCGTACGCCGCGCGTTCGCGCTCCTGCTCCCGATCGCGCTCGGCGCGACGGCCAGCTGCGAGCGCCCGGGCGGCGCGGCGACGCCGAGCGCGCGGAGCCAAGCCGCCGTCGACGCCGCGCCCGCCGAGCCGCCGATCCGGGTCCCGCCGCTCCCCGAGCGACCGGACCGTCCTGAGAGCTGGGTCGCCCACTACCGTGCGCTCGCGCAGGTCGGCCCGGGCTTCGTGGTGTGGGAGTCGCGGCGAGCGGGCCACTGGCGCATCTGGCTGCGCTCGCTCGACGGCGCTCCCGCGCGCCAGCTCTCCCCCGAAGAGCCGGGACGCGACCACGTGGCGGCGCACATCTCTCCGGACGGCCGCCACGTCGCGTACTTGAGCCTCCCTGCGCCCCACGACGACTTCGAGCGCCTGCCGCCCGAGGTGGAGGTGCCGCTCCACCTGCTGCGGGTCGAGGACGGCCACGACCGCGTGATCGCGCCCAACGCGCGCACGTACTACCAGAGCCGCGCCGTCGTCTGGACCGGGCCGCGCTCGCTCGTCTACATCGCCGGCGACGCCACGACGCGGGCTTTGGACGTGCTCTCCGGCGAGGAGCGCGTGCTGATCTCCGAGCCGCGTACGAAGCACGGGATGCTGGTCAACGCGACGCACAGCCACGCCACGAACGGGCGCCCGACCTTCTCGCTCTACTTCGAAGAGGACCACGCGGTCGCCCCGCGCAAGGCGCTCTCCGGCTGCCAGCCGTACTTCACGCTCGACGGCCGCTACGGCTACTGGGTCGCCGACAACGGCGGTCCCTTCCGCAAGCTCGATCTCACCGACGGGACCACGACCGTGATGCTCGAGCGCGACTCGGGGCTCCTGCCCCGGGGCCGCGGCTACCTCTACTACCCGATGCTCTCGGCCGACCAGCGCCTGCTCGCCTTCGGCGCCTCGCGCAACGAGCACGGTCACTTCGACGCGGATTACGACATCTTCGTCGCGCCCGTCGACCCGGACACGCTGAAGGTGTCCGGCACGGCGGTCCGCTACACGTTCGAGCCCGGGCAGGACCGCTTTCCGGACGTCTTCCTCTCCGGCATGGAGCTCGGCCGCCACCGCGGCGAAGCACCCTTCGAGCTGACGCTCGATCCGGAGCCGGGCGACGGGGCGGGCGCGGAGGGCTGGCGGTTCGACTGGGGCGACGGCAGCGCCGGCGGAAGCGCAGCGACGCACCGCTACGAGCGGCCCGGCACGTACCGCGTCAGCGCGCGCCGCGGCGAGCGCGAGCTCGGCGGCGCAGTGCACGTCGGGCCCGGCGCCCCGCCGCGCACGCTACGGGCGGAGGTGCAGGCGGGCGGGCGCGAGGTGGCCGTCGTGTTCGACGAGCTCGTCGACGTCGCCGCTGCGTCGGCGCGGCTCGAGTCGGGAGCCGCCGTGACCGGTGTGACGCGAGGCCAGCGCGGGCGCGACGTCGTCGTGACCCTCGCCGCGCCGCTGGCGGGCGCGGACGTGCTCGTCCTCGAGGGAGTGACCGACCGGGCCAGCGTCCCGCACCGCATGGAGAGCGCGCGCCTCCCGCTCGAGATCACGAGCTGGCCGGGCCGCGGCGACGGGCTCGCGTTCGTGTTCCAGACCGACGGCGCTCCGAACAGCGCGCGCGACGTCGACACCGGGCGGGAGCGGAGCTTCAACGTCACCGCCCACGGGCGCGCGCGCCTGGACGCGCACGGCGCGCTGCGCGTCACCGGCGGCTGGTTCGAGGCCGACGACGTGCCGGCGGGCCTGGCGGGCGTCCTCCGCGAGGCCGACGCCGTGACGATCGAGGCGACGGCGTGGCCGCTCCAGAAGAACACGCCGGACCCCGCGCGGATCGTGGCGTTCGGCGTGCCCGGCAAGAGCGCGAACTTCTCGCTCTCCCAGCACGGCCGCCACGCGGCCATCCGGCTGCGCACCGACGCGGCGGACGGCACGCCGCCCGAGGTGGACTTCGGGGAGCTCGAGCCGGGCAAGCCGAACCACCTCCTGGTGAGCTACCGACCAGGGCGGCTCGTCGCGTACCAGAACGGCGTGCGAGTCCTCGACACCGACGCGATCCAGGGAAACCTCGACGCGTGGCGGGACGGCGCGACGCTCGCGATCGGGGCAGATCCCGACGGCCGCTACGGCTTCGCGGGCACGGTCGAGGGCGTGGCGCTCCACGCGCGGGCACTCGAGCCCGACGAGTCCGCCGCGAGGGCGCACGCCTACCTCGAGCTCGTCGCCGAGCGCCCGCCGATCAAGCCGTTCCGGCTGAAGGGCCAGCTCGCCGCGGCCTCCGCGCTGCCGACCCCGGCGCAGATCGCACCGTACCGCGAGGCCCTCGTCCTCTACGAGTACCGGGTGCAGCGCAAGAAGCGCGAGAAGCTCGGCGGGGAGCTGGTGCGCGTCGCGCACTGGGCGATCCTCGACGGCCAGGTGCAGCCCGTGCCCGAACCGGGCAAGAAGGTGACGCTCGCGATCGAGCCCTGGGAGCGGCATCCGCGCCTCGAGAGCGCCTACCTCTCCGACACGCTGGACCCGGCCGACGTCCCGATCTACGTCGACGTCAGCCAGTGACGCGCTCGTCGGTCAGCCAGTGACGCGCTCGAACGCGCGGCCGGCGTGACCGAAGTCGAACCCGTCCGGGTGTAGTACCTCCGCGAGGATCTCCAGCGACTCGACGAGCCGCGGGCCCGGCCGGTTGAAGAACGCGTTGCCGTCCGCGGCGTAGAGCCGCCCCTCGCGCACGGCGCGCAGCGACCGAAAGGCGGGCTGCGCCAGCAGCGCGGGCAGCTCCGCCCGCGTGCGCGGCAGGTCGAAGCCGCACGGGGCCGCCAGGATGACGTCCGGGTCCGACGCGGCGAGCGCATCGAGCGAGATCGTGCGCGAGCGTGCGCCGCTCGCGCCGAGCGCCGCGCGACCGCCGGCGATCGCGACGAGCTCCGGCATCCAGTGGCCCGCGTCCATCAGCGGGTCGAGCCACTCGAGACAGGCGATGCGGGGCCGGGGCAGGGCGCCGGTGCGCTCGCCGAGGTTGGCGACCCGCTCGTTGAGCGACGCGACCAGCGCGGCCCCGCGCTCGGGGACGCCCGCGGCGTCCGCGACCGCGCGCAGCGACCCCCATACGTCGCGCAGCGTGGACGGGGCGACCGAGAGCACCCTCGGCGCGCGCCCAGTCCACGCCGCGAGCGCCGACTCGACGTCGGCGAGGCTAGCCGCGCAGACGGCGCACTGGTCCTGCGTGAGGACGAGGTCGGGCGCGAGGGCGCGCAGCGCCTCGGCGTCCACCTCGTAGACCGAGAGCCCCGACTGCACGAGCTCGCGCACGCGGGCGTCGATGGCGGCACTGCTGCCGTCGAGCGGCCCGCGCGGCGCGGTGAGCACGGGCAGCGCCTCCACGCCCGGCGGGTGGTCGCACTCGTGGGAGCGGCCGACGAGCCGCCCGCGCAGCCCGAGCGCGCAGGCGGTCTCGGTCAGGCTCGGCAGCAGCGAGACGATGCGCTCCACGGCGGCGCTACTCGGCGGCCTCCACGTCGGCGGCCGAGGTATCGACGCCGTCGAGGTGCGCCTCGTCGTTGAAGCGCGCCAGCACCCAGACCGCACCGCTCGCGACCGGCACCGTGCGCAGGCGCGAGATGCCCGTCCAGCTCGACGAGAAGCGCACCCACTCCCAGGGCACCGGGTCGATGCCGAGAAGGTGCGAGACGATGAGCGCGTTCGTGCCCTCGTGGGCGACGAGCAGGATCCGGCGCTCGGCGTCGGGCAGGCGCCAGATGCGGTGGCCCGAGTCCTCGTGGAGCTCCATCCGATGCTCGCCCACGAGCAGCGACTCCACCCCCGCGACGACGCGCTCGTGGAAATGGCGGAACGACTCACCGCCGGGCGGCCCGTCCCACCACTTCTCGAGGTCGCGCGCGCGCGCCTCCTCGAAGAACCGGCGCACCTCGGCCTTCGCGACGCCGGCCATCGGCGGAAGGCCGAGCTCTCGCATCCACGACGCCGTCCGCGCCTCGAGCCCGTGCCGCTTCGCGATCGGCTCGGCGGTCTCGCGGGCGCGCCGCAGCGGGCTCACGTAGAGCGCGTCGAACGACTCGCGCGCCAGCGCCTCGGCGGTGCGCTCGGCCTGCGCGCGGCCACGCGCGGTGAGCTCGGGGTCGTCGACTGCGAAGCCGTCCGGCTCCCAGTCGGGCTCGCCGTGACGGACCAGCACGATCTCCATCGCCTCGCTCCGGGGCGCCGGCCGCGACAGACGACCGCGGCGCGAACGGTACCGCGCCACGTTCCGACCGTCTCCTAGTCGGCGC
>DATAGA010000581.1:0-7383 GCA_036257215.1 Myxococcota bacterium | reverse complement strand
GAGCTCGGCGTCGGCACCACCTTCCGCATCGTCCTGCCTCGCGACGGAGGGGCGGACGGGGGCAGCGAGCCCCTCCCGTGAGCCGGTCCGGAGCGACGGGCGCGGGCGCGGGCCGCCGGACTGGCGCGCCGCGGCCGGTGCTGCTCGCCGTCGACGACGAGCCGGGCATCCTCGCCGCCCTCCAGCGCACGCTTCGCCGCGAGGGCTACGAGATCGTCGCGGTCGACTCGGTGCCGGCTGCGCTGCGCACGCTGCGCGAGCGCGGCGTCGACCTGCTCCTCACGGATCACAAGATGCCGTCCGCAAGTGGCCTCGACCTGATTCGAGAGGTCGTCTCGCACTGGCCCGAAATTCCTTGCTTTCTTCTCACCGGCTGGGCCGGCGAGATCGACCTCGACGAGGTCCGCCGCCTCGGCGTGCGCGCGCTGATCCCGAAGCCGTGGGACGACGCGGAGCTCAAGGCCACCCTCCGCGAGGCGCTCCCGGGCGGCTAGTCCGGGTCCGCTACCGTCCGGCGCCGTGCGGGTCGTCGACCTCGACCGCGACATGGCGGACGTGATCCCGACCGGGACCACGCGCGACAGCGCGTACCTGTTCGAGCGGATGACCGAGGTGACGCTCGCGCTCGCGACGCCGCCCCCGGGCGGGACGGTCCTCGACGTCGCGAGCGGGTTCGGGCAGGACTCGCTGGCGCTCGCGGCGCGCGGAGCGCGCGTCGTGGGCGCCGAGCCCTCGGCGCGCATGGTGGGCTGGGCGCGGCTCCAGGGCGAAGGCGCGGCCGGGCCGCGGCCGCGCTACGTGCGCGGCTGGAGCGACGCGCTCCCGTTCGCCGACGGCAGCTTCGACGCGGTGCTGTGCAAGGGCGCCATCGACCACTTCGACCGGCCCGAGCTCGCGATCGCGGAGATGGCGCGCGTGGCGAAGCCGGACGGGCGCGTGGTGCTCGCGATCGCGAACTTCGGCTCGCTCGCGTGCCGCGCGGCGAGCGCGCTCGACGACGTGCGCGAGGGCTGGCTCGGGCGCGCGCCAGCGCGTGGCCGCCGCCACTACGACGTGCCGGCCGACCACTTCACGCGATACGACCTCGTCGAGATGCGCGCGCAGGCGGAGCGCCACCTCGCGCTCGAGGTCGTCGAGGGCGTCTCGCTCGCGTGGGGGCTCGCCGCGTGGACGCGCCTCGTCGAGCGCCTGCCCGGTGCGGTCGCCGTGCGCGTCCTGCGCTGCGCGGGCGCGCTCGCGCGGCGGCTGCCGCGCTACGCCGACGTCGTCGTGCTCGCGGGCCGGCCCCGCGCCGCGCGCCGCTCGGCCAGCACCTCGCGGTAGACGTCGGCGGTGCGGGCCGCGACGCGCGGCCAGGCGTAGGCGGCCTCGATCCGCGCCGGCGCGCGCGCACCGAGCTCGTGCCGCGCCTCGGGCTGCTCGCCGAGCGTGGCGATCGCCTTCGCCAGCGCCTCGGGATCCTCGGGCGGGACGAGGACGCCCCCGCCCCCGGTGCGCACGACCTCGGGCAGCGCGCCGGCGGCGGCCGCGACGACCGGCGTCCCGCACGCCATCGCCTCCGCGGCGGGCAGCCCGAAGCCCTCGTAGCGCGAGGGCACGACGACGAGCATCGCGCGCCGGTAGAGTGCGACCAGCGCGTCCTCCGACACGCGCCCCGTGATGTGCAGCCGATCGGCGCAGCCGAGCCGCGCGGCGAGGCGGCGCGCCTCGTTGCCCGGCCCGTCGTCGTCGACGAGCGTGAGCCGGTAGCCGGGAGCGAGGAGCGCGAGGGCGCGCACGAGCGTCGCCACGCCCTTCGTCGGGTCCGACGCCCGGCCCACGCAGAGCAGCTCGCCCTCGCGGCGCTCGGCCGTCGGGTCGGGCCGGAAGTGCTCGGTGTCGAGGCCGTTGCCGACGTTCGCGAGCCGCTCGGGTGCGACGCGGAAGTCGTCCTCGATCCGCCGCCGCGTGACCTCGGACGACGTGATCACCCGGTCGAGCCTGCGCGCCACGACGGCCTGCATGCCGACCGGGTAGAACTCCATCGTGCCGAGGGCCTCGCGCAGCGAGCGGTCGCGCGCGAACGACGCGAGCCGGTCCACCGTGAGCGGGTGGTGCACCGTGGAGACGACCGGGAGACCGAGCGCGCGCAGCCCGAGGAGCCCGTAGCCGAGGCACTGTACGTCGTGCACGAGGTCGTAGCGCGCGCCGGCGGCGAGGCGCGCGGCGACGCTGCGGAACGCGCGCACGCTGAAGGCGAACGGCTCCGGCAGGAAGCCGAACCGGCTCCAGCCGAACTCGAAGAAGTGGAGCGGCTCGAAGACGCGCAGCGGATTCGGCCGTGGCAGCAGCCGCTTCCAGTCGCGCAGGAACCACTTGCCCCAGAACTGCTCGTTGGGCACGCGCTCGACCGAGCGCGCGAAGGGCATCTCGGCGGGCCAGGGCGGCCCGACGAGGACGTCCACGACGTGGCCCGCGCGCGCGAGCTCGCGCGCCAGGTGGTACAGGTAGATCCCCTGGCCGCCGCAGTTCATGTTGCCGCGGTAGGAGGCGAAGCAGACGGAGAGCGGCCTCACGCGGGCTTCCTCGCGTAGAGGATCAGGCTCTTCGGACAAACGTAGTCGAGCGCGCGCTCGAGGCGCGCGAGCCAGGGGGACGTCGTCGCGCGGATCAGGAACTCGCGGTACGCGCGCACGAGACGCGAGCCGTCGGCCTTGCCGAGCCCCGCGACCGAGCGCAGCGCCCAGTAGGGCGTGTGGAAGGCGTGGGCGAAGCCGACCCCCTCCGTGGCGAGGCCCGCGGCGGCGAGCCCGCGCGCGAGCTCGCGCGGCCGGAAGATGCGGATGTGGCCGCCCGGGCTCTCGAAGTACTCGTCGCCGAGGCGCAGGTAGAGCTGCTCGCTGGTCGCGGTCGGGATCGTGACGGCGACGCGGCCCCCGGGCTTCGTCACGCGCGCGAGCTCGCGCGCCGCGCCGCGGTAGTCGTGCACGTGCTCCATCACCTCCGCGCAGATCACGCGGTCGAAGGTCGCGTCCGCGAAGGGGAGGTGGAACGCGTCGCCTTGGAGCATGGCGGCCAGCGTCCGCTTCTCGTGGCCGCGGAAGCGCAGCGCGCCGGCGGCGCGCTGGAGCGAGGGGCGGTCGAGGTCGACGCCGACGACTCCGGCGCCGCGCTCGAGCGCGCCGAAGCAGTGCCGCCCCGCGCCGCAGCCCGCGTCGAGGAGGAGCTGCCCGGGGCCGACCCTAAGCCGGTCGAGATCGACGGTGAGAAGCACGGATCGCGTCCTCGAGGACCTCGGCCAGCCGCGCGGCAGCCTCGTCCCAGCGGAACGTCGAGAGCACGCGCGCGCGCGCGGACCGCCCCATCGCCTCGAGGCGCGCCGGCTCGCCGAGGAGCTCGCCGAGCGTCGCCGCGAGGGCGCGCGCGTCGCGCGGCGGCACGAGGCGCCCGGCGCTCCCGTCGGTGCCCACCACCTCCGGCAGCGCGCCCGCGGCGTTCGCGACGACGGGCAGCCCGCACGCCATGGCCTCGCTGGCCGGGAAGCCGAAGCCCTCGAAGAAGGAGGGGACGACCGCGATCCGGCCGGTGGAGTACTCGCGCACGAGCTCGGGGAGCTCGAGGAAGCGCGGCTGGATGAACACGCGCCCGGCGAGCCCGAACTTGCGGATCAGGCGCGGCACGAGGCCGTTCTCCGGGATGCGGCCGTCCACGATCTTGAGCGTCACGCGGGGCGGGAGCAGCGAGAGCGCCTCGAGCAGCGTCCCGATCCCCTTCTTCCGGTCCTCGGTGCGCCCGACGAAGATGAGGTCGGCCTCCTTCGCCACGCCGGGGACGGGGCGGAAGCTCTCGCCGTCGGTGCCGTTGTAGACGACCGCCACCTCCTTCTCCGGGATGCCGAAGTAGCGCTCGATCTCGCTGCGCGACGCCTCGCTCACCGTCACGATGCGGTCGAGCCGGCGCGCGACCTGCTGCTGCATCCAGAGCGGGAAGTAGAGCGTCCGCTTCACCTTCTTCACGAGGCGCGGGTCGACGGCGAAGTCCGCCTCGCGGTCGATGTGGAGCGGGTGGTGGATCACGGAGACGACGGGGACGCCCGACGCGCGCAGGCCCAGGAGGCCCCACGAGAGGCACTGGTTGTCGAACACGACGTCGAAGCGATGGCGGCGCTGGAGCTCCGGCCAGCGGCGCCAGAGCCGGAGGCCGAACGTCTGCATCTCGGGGAAGACGCCGATGCGCGACACCGCCGCCTCCCACAGCGAGAGCGGCTCGACGAGGAGGCGGCGCGGGTCGTGCGTCGCGGCCCAGTCCGCGAGCGGGAGGCCGAAGACGTTCTGGTTCGGGACCTCGTGGAGCGGGATGCCCGGGTCGAGCGCGGGGAGCGGCGGGCCCGCGATCACGCGGACCTCGTGGCCGAGCGCGTGCAGCTCGCGCGCGAGGTAGGCGGCGTAGATGCCCTGCCCCCCGCAGTACATGTTGCCCCGGTAGGTGAGGAGCGCGATGCGCATCCGTCGCGTCCTACGCGGCGCGGTCGGTGGAGCTCGGCTCGCTCGGGCGCTCCGGCGCGGCGTCGGGGTCCGCCTCGGGCTCCACCTGGACCGTCGCGATCGTCCACCCGACCCAGAAGACGAGGGAGAGGACGACGCCGAGGAACGCGCCGACGGGGATGGCGACCGCCCACCAGGAGCGCGACAGCAGCCCCACGAGGAACGCGACGCCGAGGGCGACGGCGCCGGCGCAGATGAGCAGCCCCTGGGTGCGGGAGGATTCGGTCACGCTTCGCCTCGGGCGGCGGTGCGGCCGAGGGCGCACCGGGGGTGGACGGACCATGATTGGTGTCGGCTCCGAAGCTGTCAAGAGCGGGCGGCGCGCCCGCGCGTGGGCGAGACTCGGCGACCGTGCGGGTCGTCGGGCTCATGTCGGGGACGTCGGCGGACGCCGTCGACGCGGCGCTCGTCGAGTGGCCCGACGCGGGCCCCGACGCGCGGCCCTTCCGCCTCCTGGCGGCGCGCGAGGATCCGCTGCCCGACGCGCTGCGCGAGCGCGTGCACCGGCTCGCCGCCGGCCGCGTGCCCGGTCCCGACGCGCTGCGCGAGCTGGCCGCGCTCGACGTCGAGCTGGCGGAGCGCTTCGCCGCCTCGGCGCGCGAGGTGGCCCGGCAGGCGGGCCTCGAGCTCGAGGCGGTGGCGGCGATCGCCTCGCACGGCCAGACGGTGGGGCACTTCCCGGAGCTGCGCGCCACGCTCCAGCTCGGCGACCCGTCGCTCGTCGCCGAGCGCACAGGCTGCACCGTCGTCGCCGACTTCCGGACGCGCGACGTCGCGGCGGGCGGGGAGGGCGCCCCGCTCGCGCCCTTCTTCCACCGCGCGGCGCTCGGCGACCCGCGCGAGAGCCGGCTCGTGCTGAACCTCGGCGGGATCGCGAACGTGACCTGGCTCCCGGCCGGGGGCGGCCCGGACGACGCCGTCGCGTTCGACGTCGGACCGGCGAACGCGCTGCTGGACGGCGTCGTCGTCGCTGCGACGGAGGGGCGCCAGCGGCTCGACCGCGACGGCGCGCGCGCGCGCCGCGGCCGCGTCGACGAAGCGCTCCTCGCCGAGCTCCTCGACGACGACTACCTGCGGCGTCCGCCGCCGAAGAGCACGGGGCGCGAGCGCTACGGCACGGCGGAGGCGGAGGCGCTCGTGACGGCGTCGCGCGCAGCGGGGCGCAGCCTCGAGGACCTCCTCGCGACGCTCGTGGCGTTCACCGCGGAGGCCGTCGCGCGGGCGGTGCGCGAGCACCTCGCGGCCGGCCGGCTCGACCGCGTGCTCGTCGGAGGAGGAGGCGCGCGCAATCCGGCCGTCATGGCCGCGCTCGCGCGCGCGCTCGGCGGGGCGCCGGTCGAGCCGTTCGACGCCGTCGGCGTCCCGGCCGACGCCGCGGAGGCAATGGCGTTCTCGCTGCTCGGACGCAACGCGCTGCTCGGCCTGCCGAACCACCTGCCGCGCTGCACGGGCGCACGCGGCGCGCGCGTCCTCGGCGAGATCGTCCCCGGGCGCCCGGGTCAGAGCTTCAGCACGAGACCGTCGTCGGCCGCCTCGAAGCCCTCGTAGCGGTCGCGCGCGCGCATCTCGGGCCCGAGGTGGGTCAGCACCGTGCGCTGCGCGCGCAGCGAGCGCCGGTTCGCGGTCAGCTCCTCGAGGCTCAAGTGGTACGGGTAGCCGTGCCGGTCGAGCGTGCACTCGCACAAGAAGAGGTCGGGATCGCCGACCGCGCCCGGGAGCCCGTCGAACCAGCCGGTGTCGCCCGAGAAGACGAGCGTGCGCCCGTCGACGCGGCACGAGAGGCCGTGCGGGCACGACTCGGGCACGTGGTGCGTGGCGAACGCCTCGAGCTCGAAGCCCGCGAGCCGCAGCGGCGCGCCGGCGCGCAGCTCGTGGAAGTGCAGCTCGAAGCCGAACGAGCGCCCCTCGAGCGGATGGCCCAGGGCCGCGGCAGCGGCGCGCACGTGCGCCTCGACGGCGCCCGGGCCCGCCACGTGGAGGGGGCGGCGGCGGCCGTCCCCGTACTCCGCGGCGAGCAGCAGGGAGGGGATGCCGCCGAAGTGGTCGCCGTGGTAGTGCGACACCGCAATCGCGTCGATCTCGCCCCGCTCGATCCCGAGGCTCGCGAGGCCGCTGGCCGTGGTCGGTCCGCAGTCGAGCAGGAGCCCCCCGGCTGCTGCCCGCAGGAGATACGCCGATTGGCGTCGCCCCCCGGCGCCGAAGGCGTCGCTCGTCCCGATGCAGACGACCTCCGTCACGGCGCGCCCCCGGCGCCGCTCGCGGCGCGCGGCGCGTCGGCCCCGTCCTCGCACGGGACGAACGCGCCGCCCGCGAACACGCCGCCCTCGGCGCGCAGCCCGTCGGGCACGCTCTCGCCCGCGAACACCACCGCGCGACGCAGCCGCGCGCCGCGCCCGAGGCGGGCGCCGGGACCGACCACGAGGTCCGGGCGGCCGTCGAGGTCGAGCCGCACCTCGGCGCCGGCGCGGCGGGACGCGGCGTCGACGTCGAGGTAGGAGAGGCGAAGGGGCGTGAGGTTCGCGGCGAGGTACTCGGCGGGCGTCCCGACCGGCTCCCAGAGGACCTCGGCGGCGGTCGCGACGTAGCCGCGCACGTCGGCCGCACCCCGCGCGAGCGCGGGCGCCCACCAGTCGTCGAGGTGTCCGAACGCCTCGCGCTCGGGCATCGAGTCGAATGCGGCGGGCGCGACCACGTTGGCCCACGCGTACACGCCGGCCCGTCGCTCGGAGCCCAGGTCGAAACGGCTGGCGATGCGCCGCACGCGTCCCTCGGAGTCCACGCCGATCGTACCGAATCGCTCCGCGCGCGGGTCCTCGCGCAGGAGCAGGCTCGCGTCGTGCCCCCCCGCGCGGTGCCACGC
>DATAGA010000525.1:0-2700 GCA_036257215.1 Myxococcota bacterium | reverse complement strand
CGCCGGCCGCGGGCGAGGGGCCGACGACGGTGCACCGGGTCGCGAAGGGCGAGACGCTGCTCGAGATCGGCCAGCGCTACGGCGTCTCGATGGCGCAGATCGCCGCGCGCAACGACATCCGCGACCCAGCGGACGTGCGCGAGGGCCAGGCGCTCGCCATCCCCGTGAAGACCGCGCAGCGGACCAGGAGCGCGGACGCGGGCGGAGCGGCAGGCGCGCCCGCAGCGGCGCCGGGCGCGGACGCGGCCGCACCGGACGCCCAGGTCGCCCCCGGCGATCCCGTCGCGGCCGTGCCGGCCGTCGCCCACGCCGCGCAGGCCGCCGCCGACCTGGCGCCGGGGTCGGCGCCGCTCGGTGCGCCGCCGACGGGCGAAGCCGCGCCTTCCGTCGCGCCGCACGCCGCGCCCGCAGACGCCGAACCCGCGCTCGGTGCGGGCGCCCCGATGCAGGCCGCTCCGGCCGCCGCGCAGGCCGCGTCGCCGACCACGCCCGTCGCATCCCCCGAATCCCCCGAGCCCGTGACGACGGCCGCCGTGCCGAGCGTGGAGCCCGAGCCGGCGCCCGCCGCACCTCCGCCCGTCGAGCCAGCGAGCGACGCGGGCGCGGACGCCGAGCCCGCGTTCGAGCGGGTGCGCGTCGAGGCGGGAGACACGCTGGGCTCGATCGCCGCTCGCAGCGGGGTCTCCGCGGGCGTGCTGGCCGCGGTGAACGGGATCGACGACCCGCGCCGCCTGCGCCCGGGTCAGGTCCTCGCGATCCCGCGCGAGGACACGGCGTCGGCGCCCGAGAGCGCGCCGCAAGCAACGACGCGCGCCCCCGAGCCCGAGCCCGCAGCGGAGCCTCCGCCCGCCGAGCCGGCGCGCGTCCTCGTCGAGCCGGGCGACACGCTCGGCGCGATCGCGCGCCGCGAGGGAGTCGAGGCGGCCGAGCTCGCCGCGGTGAACGCGATCCGCGATCCGAGGAGCCTGCGCCCCGGTCAGGTGCTCGTGGTGCCGGGCCGCGCGGCCCCCGCGGACTCGCCGCGCGCGCACACGCGCACCGAGCCGCCCGCGGAGCGACCGGCCGCGCCTCGGCGCGTGAAGGTCGCCCGCGGCGACACGCTGGCCTCGATCGCGCGGCGCAGCGGCGTCGACGCAAAGGCCCTCGCCGCGCTGAACGGGATCCGCAATCCGAGGAGCCTGCGGCCCGGCCAGGTGCTCGAGCTGCCCGGCGGCGGCTCGCGCGAGGCGAGCGCCGCGGCGTCCGCGCGCACCTACACCGTGCGTTCGGGCGACACGCTGTACTCGATCGCGCAGCGCCACGGCGTCACGCCCGGCGCCATCGCGGACCTCAACGGCCTGCGCGACCACCACAAGCTCTCGGTGGGACAGCAGCTGCGGCTTCCGCCCGAGCAGCGCTCGGGGCGCTCGGGCTGACGCGGCAGGGAGGGCCGCTCGCTCAGCGGCTCCGCCCCTTCGGCCGGCTCTGGATCACGGTCTCGTCGGGCAGGCGGATCGCCGTCAGCGGACCGCCGTAGACGGCGCCCGTGTCGATGCCGATGCTCCAGGGCGCGTTCCAACGCACCTCGAAGTCGGCGCGCGGGGTGTGGCCGTAGACGACCGTGATGCCGAGCTTGTGCGGCAGATCTGCGGTCGTCCGGTTCCACAGCAGGTCTTCCGGCCGCGAGCGGCGCAGCGCGTAGTTCGCGTCGCCGCTCTTCAGCGTCGCCTCGGCGAGCCCGGCGTGGACGAACACGTAGTCGCCCTCCTGGTGCCACAGCACGCAGCCCTCGAAGAACTCGCGGTGGCCCGGCGGCAGCTCGAACGGGTCGTTCGTCCGGAGCTTGTCGAACCAGCCGTAGCTCGCCAGCGTCCGGTCGCCGCCGTTCGAGAGGAAGGCGTCGCCGCCGAAGTAGCTGTCGCCTCGAAAGCCGAGGAAGTCGAGGAACATCGACTCGTGGTTCCCGAGGAGGAACGTGCACGGAACCCGCTCGCGCAGCGCGATCAGGCGTTCGACGACGCCGCGCGAGTCGGGGCCGCGGTCGACGTAGTCGCCGAGGAAGACGAGCCGGTCGCCGTCCTGGAGGGCCAGCTTCTCGAGGAGCTCGTCGAGCAGCGCGAGCTCGCCGTGGATGTCACCGACCGCGTAGAGCACGGAGCGCCTGGCGCGGTGGAGTCGCGGGCGGAGCCGGCGCGGCGCCGGCGGCCGGCCCGGGCTGCACGCCGCGCGCAGCGCGCAGCGCGAGCTGGCCGCACGCCGCGTCGATGTCGGCGCCCCGGCTGCGCCGCAGCGTGGTCGCGAGCCGCGCGCGCGAGAGCACCGCCATGAAGCGGCCGATCGCGTCGGGCCCCGGCGCGCGGTAGGGCGCGTCGGGGTGCGGGTTCATCGGGATGACGTTCACCTTCGAGGGGATGTCGGCGAGGAGCGACACGAGGCGCGCCGCGTCCGCCTCCGAGTCGTTCACCCCTTCGAGCAGGGTGTACTCGAAGAAGACGGGCCGCCGGCGCGAGATCTCCGGCAGCTCCGCCAGCGTCCCGAGCAGGACGCGCAGCGGGAAGCGCCGGTTCAGCGGCACCAGCTCGTCGCGCACGGCGTCGGTCGTCGCGTGGAGCGACACCGCAAGGTTCACGGGTGCCGCGCGCAGGAGCGCCGGGATCTTGGGCACGACGCCCGCGGTCGAGACCGTCACCCGCCGCGGCGCGAACCCGAAGGCGCGCGGGT
>DATAGA010000515.1:0-12162 GCA_036257215.1 Myxococcota bacterium | reverse complement strand
GTGACCGCCGAGCGCGCGTGCAGCAACGGCGTCGACGACGACGGCGACGGCCTCGTCGACGACGGGGACGCGGGCTGCTACGGCGCGGACGACCCGTTCGAGACGAACGCCATCGTCCCGTGCGACGACGGCTTCGACAGCGACGGCGACGGGCTGATCGACTGGCCCGACGACCCGGGCTGCCAGACGGTGATCTCGCTGATGGAAGACCCGGCCTGCGACGACGGCGCCGACAACGACGGCGACCTGTTCGTCGACTGGGACGGCGGCGGGGTGGCCCTCCCGGATCCCCAGTGCTCGGGCAAGCCGTGGCGCAACTCGGAGGCGCCGCCGCCGGGCTGCGGGCTCGGCTTCGAGCTGGTGCTGCTGGCGCCGATCCTGGCCCGCATCGCTCGCCGGCGCCGCGCCTAAGCGACGGCTCGCGCTCACGCCGCGCGGGCCAGCACCTCCAGCATCCCGCTGCGGCCGGGCCCGAGGACCGGGTCCTCGCGCTCGTGGCGGCGGCGGTAGTGCTCGAGCACGCGCAGCACGATCGCCGGGTCGCGCATCAGGTCGCCGGGCGCGTCCAGCAGGTTGAAGCTCCGGAAGAACGCGCGCGAGACGTCGGCGTCGCTGCGCAGCGCCGGCACGAGGCCGTGGCGCAACAGGCCGCGCAGGAACGCCTTCGGGTCGACCGCGCCGCCCTCGGCGACCGGCGCGTCGGGCGTCTCGCCGCGGCGCCAGCGTTCCGCCACCTCGATCGCGTCGCGGTCCTGCGTGCGCGAGAGCTCGTACCACGGGACGATCTCGCGCCCGGTCGCGGCCTCGAGCGCGAGCGCCATCGCCTCGGGGTCGTCCGGGTGCTCCCGCAGCGCGTCGCAGAGGAGCGCCGCGTGGAGCACCGCGAAGGTGCAGCCGCGCCCGTAGAGCGGGTTCGTGTGGATCGAGGCGTCGCCGATCGCGACGACGCCCGCGGCCAGCGCGCGCCCGTCGGCGACGTAGCGGCGCCGCACGTTGCGCAGCTGCGCCATGCCGTGGACGCCCGTGATCGCCTCCGCCACGTCGGGGTCGCGCCACGGCCGCGTCGCGGGCAGCGCCGCGGCGGCGAGCTCGAACGGCGCTTCGCGGAGCAGCGCGCGCAGCGGCGCGTCGTCGGGCGAAGCCGCGAAGGTGATCGAGAAGATCCCGCCGTCGCCGTGGAAGATGGCGTACTTGAGGTAGCCGAGGTCGGCGCCGATCGTCGTGTCGCGCTGCGGCCGCTCGGCGCCCGGGCGCAGCCGGTAGAAGCGCGAGCAATAGAAGATTCCGCAGTCCTCGCCCGCTTCGGCCGGCGAGGGCGCGCCGAGGGCCGCGAGCCAGGCCGGGAGCTTCGAGCGGCGCCCCGACGCGTCGACGACGAGGTCGGCGGCGAGGCTCTCCTCGCGGCCGCCCTCGCCGCGCAGCCGGACTCCGCGCACGAGCGGCCGCGCCGCGCGCGCGGCCTCGAGCCCGAGCACCTCCACGCCGTCGCGCAGCGCGACGCCGGGAGTCTCGGCGGCGACGCGCCGGAGCACCCACTCGAAGGTGACGCGGCGGCAGGCGAGCATGACGAGCGCGTCGTCGCCCGGCCGCGGCGAGCGGTCCTCCATCGTCGGCGGAAGCAGGTCGGCGAAGCGCAGCTCCTCGGCGCCGGCGGCGAGCAGCTGCGCGAGGACGTCGGGCGCGCGCGCGACGAGGAGCTGATGCAGCCGCGCGAGGAAGGCGTGCGAGTGTCGCACCTGCGGCGCGCCGCGCCGCTCCCACGCGGCGAACGCCTCGACAGGCGTCGCGGCCTGCGGGATGCGGTCGCGCTCGAGCACCGTGACGGCGTGGCCGTCCCGCGCGAGGAGGAGCGCGGCTGCGAGCCCGGCGACGCTGCCCCCCACCACCGCGATCCGCGCCACCTGGCTCTCCGCTCCCGCCCCG
This sequence comes from Myxococcota bacterium, assembly GCA_036257215.1. Classification (GTDB taxonomy): domain Bacteria; phylum Myxococcota_A; class UBA9160; order UBA9160; family UBA6930; genus DATAGA01. The sequence goes on along the minus strand of DATAGA010000515.1, from coordinate 10,239 downwards.
GCTCCGCCGGCTTCCGGCCCTCTCCGCAGCCCGGAGGGTTAGCAGATGTCGCCGGCGTGCTCCTCGAAGTCGCAGGGCCCGATCTGGACGGTCGTGTGGGTGATGCCGAACTCGGCGCGCAGATGCGCGCGGACCGCGCGCAGCAGCTCTGCCGGCGCGGCGCCGTCCTGCGCTTCGACGTGACACGAGAGCGCCACGAGCCCGCTCGCGATCGTCCACACGTGCAGGTCGTGGACGGAGGCGACGCCCGCGACGGCGCGGATCCCCTCGCGCACGCGGTCGACGTCGATGTGCGCCGGTGCGCCCTCCATCAGCACGGCGACGGTCTCGCGCAGCAGCGCCCACGCCGCGCGCACGACGAGCGCGCAGATCGCGAGCGAGGCGAGGGGGTCGGCGGCGAGCCAGCCGAAGGCGAGGACGAGCACGCCGGCTGCGATCGCGGCCGCGCTCCCGAGCGCGTCGCTCAGGAGGTGGAGCCAGGCGCCGCGCAGGTTCAGACTCTCGTCGCGGGCCTCGCGCAGGAGCACGAGCCCGATCACGTTCACCGCGAGACCGCCGGCCGCGATCGCGAGCATCGCGGCTCCGGCGACGGGCTCCGGCGCGCGCAGCCGCTCGATCGCCTCGAGCGCCACGCCGATCGCGACCGCGACGAGCAGCGAGCCGTTCACGAGCGCGGCGAGGATCTCGGCCCGCAGGTAGCCGTACGTGCGGCCCGGGTGCGCGGGGCGCCGGGCGAGCCACGCCGCGAAGAGCGAGAGCGCGAGCGCCGCGACGTCGGCCCCCATGTGGCCGGCGTCGGCGAGGAGCGCGAGCGACCCGGTCCAGAGCCCGCCGACGATCTCCGCGCCCATGTAGGCGGCCGCGAGCGCGAGCACGAGCGCGAGGCGGCGCTCGTGTCCGGTGCGCCGCGCCGGGCCGTGCGCGTGCGCATGCGCGCCCGCGTGGGAGTGCGCCGCCATCCGCGCGGAGCCTAGCCGACGGTCTCGACGGCGGCGTCCTCGAGCAGGCCGAGCAGGTCCTCGCGGCCGAGCCCCGCGTCGGCGCCGGCGCCGGCCTCGAACGCGGCCTGCGCGAGGCCGCGCTTTCTGGCCTGGAGCGCGAGCATCGATTCCTCGATGCTGTCGCGCGCCACGAGGCGGTGCACGAGCACCGGCCGCGTCTGCCCGATGCGGTGCGCGCGATCCGCGGCCTGGTCCTCGACGGCCGGGTTCCACCACGGGTCGAGCAGGAACACGTGGTCCGCGGCCGTGAGGTTGAGCCCGGTGCCGCCCGCGCGCAGCGAGACGAGCAGCACGGGCGGCCCGGCCGGGTCGGCGAAGGACGCGACGACGCCGGCGCGGTCGCGCGTGCTGCCGTCGAGCCGCGTGAAGCCCACGCCGGCGCCGCGCAGCGCGGGCTCGACGAGGTCGAGGAGCGAGGTCCACTGCGAGAAGACGAGCGCGCGGTGCCCGTCGGCGACGGCGGTCTCGAGCCGCTCGAGCAGCGCCTCGAGCTTCGCCGAGCCGTCGTCCGCAGCGTCGTGACCGGGGAGCAGCGCGGGGTGGCAGCACGCCTGGCGCAGGCGGAGCAGCGCCTCGAGCGCGGCGAGGACGCTGCCGCCCGCGCGCAGCTGCGCGACGACACCGGGCAGCGTCGCGGCGCGCACGGCGTCGTAGAGCGCGCGCTCGCCCTCGGAGAGCGTCACGTGGACCACGACCTCCTGCCGCGGGGGGAGCTCGCGCGCGACCTCGTCCTTGCGCCGCCGCAGCACGAAGGGCCGCAGCCGCCGGCGCAGCCCGGCGGCGGCCTCGGCGTCGCCGTCGGCGATCTTGCGCGCGACGCGCGTCTCGAAGTCGCGGCGGCCCCCGAGGAGGCCGGGGTTCAGGAAGTGGAGCACGCTCCAGAGCTCGTCGAGCCGGTTCTCGACGGGCGTGCCCGTGAGCGCCACGCGCCGGCGCGCCCGCAGCGCGTACGCGGCCTGCGCCGCCTGGCTCTCGGGGTTCTTGATCGCCTGCGCCTCGTCGAGCACGACGGCGTCCCACTCGACCTCGGCGAGCCGCTCGCGGTCGAGACGCAGGATCGCGTAGCTCGTGAAGGTGAGATCGGCGTCCGGGTCGAGCCGGCGGCCGGGCCCGTGGTAGAGGGAGCGGCGCAGGGCCGGGCGGAAGCGCGCGGCCTCGTCCCCCCAGCCGAAGAGCACGCTCGTTGGCGCGACGACGAGCGTGCGGCCGCGCACCGCGCAGAGCGCTTGCAGCGTCTTCCCGAGGCCCATGTCGTCGGCGAGCAGCGCACCGAGTCCGGCGTCGCCGAGGAACGCGAGCCAGTCGACGCCGCGCCGCTGGTAGTCGCGCAGCGAGCCCGCGAGGTCGGCGGGGAGCGAGGCCGCGGGTACGCCCTCGAAGCCCTCGAGGAGCGGGCGCAGGCGCGTGAAGCCGGGCGGATCGGGGGCGTCGAGCGCGCGCGCGAGCGCGGCCAGGTCGGGCAGGGCGCTCGCGGGCAGCGTGCCGCCCGCGGCGTCGCGCGCCGCGACGAGGTCGGCGACGAGGGCGCCGTGGCGGGCGAGCCAGGCCTCGGGGAGCGGCGCGAAGCCGCCCGAAGCCAACGGCACGAGCGACTGGCCCGCGCGCCAGGCCGCGACGACGGCGCCTGCCTCGACGGGCGCGCGCGGATCGGTCGCACTCTCGAAGGAGAGCGCGAGCGCGTCGCGGCCGCCCTCGAAGCGCGGCGTCAGCGGCTCCGCGCGGAAGAAGCGCGCGTGCGCGTCGCCGCCCACGTCCCCGCGGAAGCCGTCGAGGCGCGCCGCGAACGCGACGGCGTCGTCGGGGTCGAAGCGCACGCGCACGCCGGGCTCGAGCCCGAGCGCGAGGTGCAGGTGGCGCGCGAGCCGCTCCTCGGCCGCGGGGTCGCGCGCGGGGAGTGCGCCCTGGAGCGGCACCAGCTTTCCCGCGTCGACGCGCGCGCGCGGCGGGTCGCCGTAGACGAGCGTCGCGAGCACCGAGAGCGCGTCTCCGTCCCGCGACGTCTCGACGACGAGGCGCGGCGCTTCCGGCCGTGCGTCCGGAAGCCGCGCGCTCTCGACCGTCACCGGCAGCCGCCGGCGCAGCGACGGCAGCACCTCCGAGGCGAGCCGCGTCGCCTCGTCGGGCTCGAAGCGGCGGCCGCGCAGGTACTCGTCGCGCTCGCGCCCGTCGAGCCCGCTCGCGCCGAGGACGTGCAGCACGTCGCCGCAGAGCGCGACGCCCTCGCCGAGGTCCTCGCTGACCGGCGGGTCGCGCTCGAGCACGAGCTGGAAGCCCGGCCCGTCGTCGCGCACGCGCGCGCGCCAGGCGCACGGCGCCGCGGACGCGCGGATCGCACGGCCGTCGAGCTGGACGTCGGGCGCGCTCTCGAGCGCCGCGACGAGCTTGTGCAGCACGCCGCGCGGAAGGCGACCGGCGCGCTGCGAGCCGAGCAGGAGCTCGATCTCCTGGTCGAGGGGGCTCGCGGCGACGCGCGGCGCGCCCGCAGCGCTGGATCCGCGCGCGGCGCCGGCGAGCGTCCCGCGAAACGGCTCCTCGCCCGCCTCGCTCACGACGACGCGTTCGAAGACGAGCCCGCCGCCCGCGCCGCGGGCGAAGCGGTAGCCGAGGCTCGCCTCGGGCGCGCTCAGCCAGCCGTTGCGCAGCGCGATCGCGCACGCGACGACGTGCACGCACGGGTCGTCGCGCGAGTCGCAGCTGCACTCCCACGTCGCCGCGTCCGGGCGCAGGAACACCGTGTGCGCGACGACCAGCCCCGGCACGGAAACGCGCAGCTCGAGCTCGCCGGCGCTCTCGCCGACCCGGCTCACCGTGCGGCGCCGCGCGAGCTCGCCGCCCTGCGACCAGACGGGGCGCGCAGCGGACTCGCGCACGCTGTCGAAGAGCTCGTCCACGGTCCCTCGCGCGAAGGAGCCGAGGCTAGCAAGCCCGCTCAGGGCCACGGCTCGACGCGCGTCGCCCCGCGCGATTGACCCGCCGCGCGCGCCGCGCGATGGTGCGCACGTGGCACCGGACGACGAGGAGCCCGACGCTCCCACCGCGGACGACGACGACGCCGGCGCCCCGCGCGCGCAGCGGCGCTACGTGACGCCGGAGGGCTACCGCCGCCTGCAGGAGGAGCTCGACCAGCTCTGGCGCGTCGAGCGGCCGCGCGTCACGCGCGAGGTGTCGGAAGCGGCCGCGCTAGGCGACCGTTCCGAGAACGCCGAGTACCTCTACGGCAAGAAGCGGCTGCGCGAGATCGACCGGCGGCTGCGCTTCCTCTCGAAGCGGCTCGATGAGCTGGTCGTCGTGGAAGCGAGCGCCGACCGCGGCGGACGCGTCTACTTCGGCGCGCGCGTGGAGCTCGAAGAGGCGGGCGGCGGCGCGCGGCTCGCGGTGCAGCTCGTCGGGCCCGACGAGTTCGACGTGGCGGCCGGGCGCATCAGCGTGAACTCGCCCCTCGGCCGCGCGCTGATCGGCAAGGAGGAGGGCGACGAGTTCGTCTTCCGCCGCCCGAAGGGCACCGTCCGCTACACGATCGTCGCGGTCCGCTACGCCGGCTGACCTTCCCCGAGGGGAGTCAAGTCGGCCGGGGTCCTCGGCCGAAAAGTGCCCCGAGGTGCGCCGGGCTTGCGCGCCGGAGGGGATGCCCGCGATGAGCGTTCCGAGCGTGCGGCTGCTGCTCAAGGGTCAGCTCGTGGACGAGGTGGCGTTCCGCGGGCCGATGCTGCGCATCGGCCGGATGAAGGAGAACGAGGTCGTCATCAACAACCTCTCCGTGAGCCGCTTCCACGCGACGCTCTCGCGCGAGGGGGACGCGTACGTGCTGCGGGACCTCGGCAGCGAGAACGGCTGCTGGGTGAACGGCGAGCGCGTGACGGAGGCGCGCGTCGGGCCGGCCGACGCGATCCTGATCGGCAAGCACCAGCTCGAGCTCGTGACCGGGAGCGCGGCCTCCGCCGCCGCACCGCAGGCCGCGCCGCCCCGCGGCCGCAGCGACGCCTGGGACGCCGCGAACACCTACCTCGTCGGCGTCGAGACGCGCGCGAAGATGCTCGAATCGGCCGCGCCCGGCGGAGCCGCCGACGTCGAGGCGGCGCTCGTCGACGACGCGCCGCTTCCGGCCCCGGTCGGCGCTTCCGACGTGGGAAGCGGCGTCGAGCTCTTCGGCGACGACCTGCCCGGCGACCTCGCCGAGGCCGACCTCGCGGAGTTCGACGTGAGCGAGCTCGAGCTCGCCGCCGAGCCCGCCGCCGCGGACGCCGGCGCTCCCGCTGCGATCGTCGCGGAGGCCGCCAGCGAGGACGACCTCCCGATCGCCGCCGAGGAGGAGCCGACGCTCCTCGTCGACGAAGTGGCCGCAGAGCCCGCGCCTCCGGCGAGCCCCGTCGCGGCGCCCATCGCCGCAGCGCCCGCACGGCCCGCCCCGGAGCCGCCCGCCCAGCTCCACGCCGGCGTGATCGTCCAGCGCAAGGGCAAGCTCGAGCGCGTCGTGCCGTGGGAGGGGGAGCGCCTCACTCTCGGCCGCGCGGTCGACTGCGACGTCTGCCTCGCCACCGCCGAGGTCTCGCGCCGCCACGCGCTCCTCGTGCGCGAGGGCGAGCGCTACGAGGTGCGCGACCTCGAGTCGATCAACGGCACGTACGTGAACGGCTCGCGCGTCACGCGCCGCACGCTGCAGGTGGGCGACGTGATCCGGATCGAGGATTTCGAGCTCACGTTCGTGCTCGACCGCGCGCCGCTCGGCGACGCAGTGCAGGCCCCGGCCACGGCCGCCGTGCTCGAGCCCGACGCCGGCGGGCTCACCCAGCTCGGCGAGGTGCTCGACCTCGCGCCCTTCGTCGCATCCGAATCCGAGGACGACGCCGACGCGATGTCGTTCGACGCCCTCCCGCCCGTCGTCGCGGAGCCGCCGGGGGTCCCGGCGGCGACGCCGGCACCCGAGGTCGCCGCGGCGCTCTCCTTCGACGCGGAGCCGAGTGGCGAGAGCCTGCTCGTCGAGGACGTCCTCGTCCCCGGCGACGAGGACAAGGACCTCGCAGCGACGGAGGTCGTGCCCGCGGCGCTCGCCCCGGCGAGCCCGACGGTCCGCTTCGAGCTGGCGGTGCGCGTCGACGAGCTCCCGCCGAAGCTGCGCGAGGCGCTAGCCTCGCTCGACGAGCCCGACCTGCTGCTCCCCGTCGAGCTCCGGCTCGCGCGCGACTAGCAGCTGCGCTCGCCGCCGCGGCGGCTACCCCACCGACGCGAACACCGACTCCCGGCGCAGGTCCGTCCGTCCCCCGACCCCCGTCTCGAGCTGGCGGTTTGCGATCTCCCGCTTCAGCTCGGCCAGCTCGTGGCGCGCGGCCTCGCGGCGCGACTCCTCGCGGATCGAGCGCAGGCGGCCGGAGAGCCCCTCCGTCCCGAGCTCGCGGTCGAGCGTGCCCTCGGTCTGCAGCCGCGCGACGTGGGAGCGCACCGCTTCCAGCGCGCGCATGTCCGCATCGACCGAGAGCCCGGAGAGGGTCTCCTGGATGCGCCGGCGCGCGCGCGCGTTGGCGAGGCTCGCGAGCGCGCGGCCCTTCTCGCGCTCGAGCGCGTGGATCTCGTCGCGGAAGCGCACGAGGTTGCTCTTCGCCTCCTCGGCCTCGCCGCGCAGGCCCGCGAGCTCGCGCTCGGCGTGGGCGAGGTCCTCTGCCAGCGCCTGGCGCCGCGCGACGATGCCGAGCGCGAGCTCCTCGTCCGCGCGGGCAAGGGCGCGGCGCACGTCGTCGTTCGCCCGCGCGATCTCCGCGCGCGTGTCCTCGATCTCGGCCTCGAGCTTGTTGCGCATGTAGAGGATCCCGGCCACCGCCTCCTTCAGCTCGCGGTACTGGGTCACGCGCTCGGCGATGGCGTTCTCGTACACGGCGCGCGGATTGCTTTCCTCTCGCGCGCGCAGCCAGCTCGTCGCGCCGCCGCGCAGCAGTCCGAGCAGGCGGGCCAGCAGTCCGGGTCGTCCCATCATCGCGTCGTTCCTCCCGCCGGGCCCGGGTCGGGCCGGCTCCAGTCTTCCTCGCGCAGGCCGAGCTCGCGGATCTTCTGCTGCAGGCTCTGCCGCACCATCCCGATCGCCTCCGCCGTGCGCGAGACGTTCCCCCCGTGCTCGCGCAGCGCGCGCAGCAGGAACGCGCGCTCGAAGCGCTCGACGGCGCCGCGCTTCGCCTCGCTGAACACCCGCTCGCCAGCCGGGTGCGCGGCCTCCTCCTCGCGCTCCGGGTCGCCGGGCTCGGGGAGGGCGAGATCCGCCGCCCCGATCTCCTCGCCCGCCGCGAGGACCGCTGCGCGCTCGACCGCGTTGCGCAGCTCCCGCACGTTGCCGGGCCACGCGTGGCGGGCGAGGTGCGTCAGTGCTTCGGGCGAGAGGCGCTTGGCGGGCCGCCCGAGCCGCTCTCCGAGCTGCGCGAGGAAGCGAAAGGCGAGGGCGGGGACGTCCTCGCGTCGCTCGCGCAGCGGCGGCAGCTCGATCTCGACGACCTGCAGCCGGTAGTAGAGGTCCTCGCGGAAGCGCCCTTCGCGCACCTCGCGCTCGAGCTCGCGGTGAGTGGCGGCTACGACCCGCACGTCGACGGAGAGCGGCTTCCCCCCGCCGACCCGCTCGAAGGAGCGCTCCTGCAGGACGCGCAGCACCTTCGCCTGCGTCTCGGGCGCCATGTCGCCGATCTCGTCGAGGAAGATCGTGCCGCCGTGGGCGGCCTCGAAGCGTCCGATCCGGCGCGCCTCGGCCCCGGTGAACGCGCCCTTCTCGTGGCCGAAGAGCTCGCTCTCGACCAGCTCGCGGCTGATCGCGGCGCAGTTCACCGCGACGAAGGGGCCCTTGCGCCGCGCGCTGCGCTCGTGGAGCGCCTGCGCGACGAGCTCCTTCCCGGTGCCGCTCTCGCCGCGGATCAGCACGGTGAGGTCGGTCTCCGCGACCTTCTGGATCGTCTCGAACACGCGCTGCATCGCGGGACCCGAGCCGATCAGGTTCTCGAAGCCGACGTCGCGGGCGAGCCGCGCGCGCAGCCAGCGGTTCTCGCGAGCCAGCCGCGTGCGCTCGAGCGCGCGCCGCACCACGAGGCGGATCTCGTCGTTGTCGAACGGCTTCGGGACGTAGTCCTCGGCCCCGAGCTTCATCGCCTCGACCGCGATCTTCTCGCTGCCGTGCGCCGTGATCATCACCACCGGGGTCTCGGGCTGCGCGTCGCGCGCGACGCGCAGGACGTCCATCCCGCTCGGCCCGTCGCCGAGCGCGAGGTCGGTCAGCACGAGGTCGAAGGGCTCCTCGGCCAGGCGCCGCAGCGCCGCGGCGCCGTCCTCCTCCTGCTCCACGTCGTAGCCCTCGCGGCGCAGCAGTCCCGAGAGCGCCAGCCGGATCGCGCGCTCGTCCTCGACGAGGAGGAGGCGTCCCGTCATCGCCGCGTCGCGACCTCCGCGTGCTCGCGCGGGAGCGTGAGCACGAACTCCGTGCCGGCACCCGGCTGCGAATGCGCCTCGATACGGCCGCCGTGGGCGCCGACGAGCTTCTTCGAGATCGCGAGCCCGAGGCCGGTGCCTTCCGCCTTCGACGTGTAGAAGGGGTCGAAGATCTTGCCGAGCCGGCGCTCGTCCATGCCGGGCCCGTTGTCGCGCACGCGCAGCCAGACCTCGGTGCCGGCGAGGTTGTGGCCGCCCTGGAGCTCGAGCCGCGGGGCGCGCGTGCCCGCCTCCTCGAAGGCGTCCAGGGCGTTGCCGAGGAGGTTCAGCAGCACGCGCCGCAGCTGCTCGCCGTCGGCCACGAGCGAGCCCGCTCCGTCGACGCTCGCGACGACCTGGACCCGCAGCCGAGCCGTCCGCTCCGCGAGCGTGTCGAGCGCGGAGCGCACGACGTCGGCGAGGTTCACGGGGGCGAGGCGCATCTCCTCCTCGCGCGCGAACCGCAGCAGGTGGGAGATGCTGCGCTCGACCCGGTCGAGCTCCTCGAGCGCCACCTTCGCGTACTCGACGTTCTCGCCGGAGCGCGGGTCCTCGCCCATCTGCTGGACGAGGCTCTTGGCCGCGGTAATGGGGTTGCGGATCTCGTGAGCGATCGACGCGGAGAGCGACTCGAGCCGCTGCGCGTGCTCGTCGGCGAGCTGCCGCCGCTCGCGCGTAACGCCGCGCTCGACCTGCCGCTCCACCTCGTCGCGCACGAGCCGCTCGCGCAGCCCCGGCGCGACGAAGGAGAAGAAGTAGTGGCAGGCGAGGCCGATCCCCCAGGAGAGCGCCACCACGAACGCCGGCCGGAAGCCGGCGACGAAGAGCAGGAACACGCACACGGAGAGGTAGGGAACGAGGTGGGCGAAGAAGCCCATCTTGCGCGCCGCGGCGCGGCGGGCCTGCTCGTAGGCGCGTTCCTCGGGCGAGAGCGGGGCGCGCCCGCGGCGAGCCTCGCGCGCGGCGCGCCGCTCTTCGCGGCGATCGCGGTGAGAGGACGCGGACGGGACGGACGCGTGGTCGCCGGGCGCTCCGAACCGGTCTCGACCTCGGCCCATCGCTCGGCTCCCCGGGGGCTGGCTGGCGCCGTCCGAAGCATGGGCACTCCGCCAGCGGATTTCCATCGTGCCCATGCGCGGGGGCAGAGCAAGCGCCGTGCCGGGTCCGCTTCGCGCAAATTCGCACACTTGGACGCTCGCCGGTGTGCCCGCCGCAGCGGGAGCGCTGCACCCTCCGCAGCGCCGGCGCTGCACTCGCCGGCCGCGGGGGCGTCAAGGGGGCTCGCCGGCGCTCCGATCTGGAGCGGATGGTCCTCGACGCCGTCCTCCTCGCGGTGCTCGCCCTCTACGCGGGCCTCGGCGCCTGGCGGGGTCCCGCCGAGAGCGCCCTGCGGCTCGGCGCCTGGGTCGCGGGCTACGGCGCGGCCTGGCTGGCGGCGCTCTCGCTCGGCGCGCCGCTCGCGAGCGCGCTCGGCGTCGCGCCGCTCTTTGGCGCGCCGCTCGCCGGCGCCGCCGCGTTCCTCGTCGTCCAGGCGCTCGCGCACCTCGCGATCCTGCGCGTGCGGCGCGACGCCGAGGCACCGGCGTTTCCGGGGCGTGCCGCCGGGGCCGTCCTCGGCGCGGTGCGCGGCGCGGTCGTCGTCGTCGTGCTCGGATGGCTCGCCAGCGTAGGCGCGGGGCTGCGCGAGCACGGCATTGCGGCGCTCCCCTGGCTCGAGCGCTCGGCGCTCACCGACGCGTCCGGCCGCGTCGTCGTGCGCACGGCGCCGCTCGCGCTGGGGAGCGGGCGGCCCGAGGCGCGCGCGGGC